>JAUXNU010000138.1 GCA_030682655.1 Actinomycetota bacterium
CATCACGACGATCCACACCGCTCCGGCAAGCCAGGAGTGCGTCGACTGCCACGAGACGGCCGACGTCCGCACCATCCACGGCGCGACCCAGGCCGCCTCGTGCGTGGTCTGCCACGACGGGCGCACGCTGCCCGCGACGACGAAGTGCACGAGCTGCCACGCCTATTCGCCGGTCGACACGAAGCACTATCCGACCGCGGAACACGCGGCGTCCGACGCCGGTTGCGACCAGTGCCACTACACCGACCTCAAGACAGAGCACTTCAAGTCCTCGGCAGGACCGGTCTCTTGCGTCCAGTGCCACGAGACCTATGTGGACGGATTCACGGCGCCGTGGGACGACAGCTGCGCGGCCTGTCACGCGGTCAAGCACGACCGGCAGGCGGATGACCACGTCTCGACACGCACCGACTGCGCCGGTTCCGGATGCCATGACGTTGGCGACGTGTCCGTCGTCCACGCGGGTCTGTCCGGCGGTGGGTGCAGCGCGTGTCATACCGGACCCGCGACGCCACCGACCACGACTGACTGCACCAGCTCCGGATGCCACAGCGCCTTCCACGCCGGCAAGACGGTTGCACACACCGCCACTACCCCTGCTAGCTTGGGTTGCGGGCGCTGCCACGACAAGGATCCCCTGGCCGGGGTGAACGTCGAGCCCGTGCACGCCGCCGCTCCCGAGGGAGCGTGTTGGGTGTGCCACGGCAACCCGGCCCGCGTGCCTGACGTGAGCCTAGAGACGGCCGAATGCGCTAGCTGCCACGGCGTCTCCGGGACCGAGTACCACCGGACCATGAACGCCAAGCACACCTTCGGTGCCATGGACCCGAGCTGCGTGAGCGCCGGCTGTCACGCGGCCAAGACGCTGCCGGAGGCGCACGCCCCGTACCTCGCACGCTACCCGCAGTACACCGATACGTGCGCGCTTTGCCACCTGAACGCCGACGCGGGCCGCATCGACTGGGCGACGGCGAGCGCGGACTGCTCGACGTGCCACACGGTCCACGGCGACATCACGACGATCCACACCGCTCCGGCAAGCCAGGAGTGCGTCGACTGCCACGAGACGGCCGACGTCCGCACCATCCACGGCGCGACCCAGGCCGCC
>JAUXNU010000139.1 GCA_030682655.1 Actinomycetota bacterium
GGCCCGCCGCCCTCAGCTGGAGCGCTTCGCCGCCGAACACGGCCTCAAGACGATCACAGTCGCGGACCTCATCCGCTTCAGGCGCAGGACCGAGCGGCTCGTCGAGCGGACGTCGACCGTGCGCCTGCCCACGCGGTTCGGGGAGTTCCTTGCGTACGGCTATACGTCGGCGATCGACGGCGCGACGCATGTGGCGCTCGTCGCGGGAGAGGTGGACGGGGCACTAGACGTGCTCGTGCGCGTCCACTCCGAGTGCCTCACAGGCGATGTCTTCCATTCGCAGCGCTGCGACTGCGGAGACCAGCTCGAGGAGGCCATGCGGCGCATCCAGGCGGAAGGCCGCGGAGTTCTGCTCTACATCGTCGGACACGAAGGCAGGGGCATCGGGCTCGCGAACAAGCTGCAGGCGTACATGCTGCAGGAACAAGGCCACGATACCGTTGAGGCGAACGAGGCGCTCGGTTTCGCCCCGGACCTGCGTGACTACGGCATCGGCGCACAGATCCTCGTCGACCTCGGGCTCACGACCATGAGACTCATGACGAACAACCCGACCAAGATCGTCGGGCTTGAGGGCTATGGACTGGTCATCACGAAGCAGGTCGCGCTTGAAGTCGAGGCGTGTGCGGAGAACTACTCGTACCTCAGAACGAAGCAGAAGAAGATGGCGCACACGCTCAACCTCGGCGAAGCGCCCCAAGGGCAGGGAGTGGACAGATGAGCACGTACGAAGGCAACCTCATCGGGACCGGACTCAAGGTCGGAATCGTGATCAGCCGTTTCAACGAGCTTCTTTCGACGAGGCTGCTTAGCGGAGCTGTCGACGCGCTCGGCCGGCACGGGGTCAGCGAGGGCGATATCGACGTTGCATGGGTTCCGGGAGGGTTCGAGATACCCCTCGTTGCCCGAGAGATGGCGTCTTCGGAGCGTTACGACGCCGTGATCGCCTTGGGTGTGGTGATACGCGGTGGGACGCCTCACTTCGAGTACGTCGCCTCGGAGGTATCGAAAGGCGTCGCGAAGGCTTCGCTCGACACGGGCGTACCCGTGCTCTTCGGTGTCATCACCGCGGACACTATCGAGCAGGCGGTCGAGCGCGCGGGAACAAAGGGCGGGAACAAGGGTTGGGATGCGGCGCTGGCCGCCATCGAAATGGCTAATCTCATGAAGGAGATGCGCGGCTAGAGCGGGCACGGGAAAGCCCCGGCAGTCGATATCCTCGGTGCCGGGGCTCCCACCCGAGAAGACCCATTGGGCTCTCGCCACCCTGTGGCTGTCAGCCGTGAGCCGTCGGTGCGAATCCATCCGCCCCAAGAGGCGGAGAACGAACATAGCAGAGCCCGTCTGGTCGCCACAAGCGACCCTACGTTCGATTCGATGAACGGTTCGGAAGTGATGTCGGGCGGCGCGAGGCGATGCTCGTGCGCTAGAATGTGGAGCGCAGGTCCCCTATGCCACCGATGCACGACGGGACGTACGCAACGTGGACGACAGCGGCTCCATCGAGAGCACGGACACCCCCGGTCACGCGGGCGCGGATGCGGCCGACGATGACACAACCGTACTCGAGCTCTTCGGTTTCAAACTCCATGTGAGTAACCCACGCCTCGCCGAGGTTCTCGCCATGGATGCGCGAGAGGCGATGTTGGCCGATGTTCGGGAGCTGGCGGATCCCACTGCGATCCGGCAGGCGCGTGAGACCCTCGCCGAGGCTGCGCCAGAGGTGATGGTCGCCCCTGCGACAGCCTACACCGAAGACGAGTCCAGGCAGCGTGTGGAGATACGCCAACAGG
>JAUXNU010000140.1 GCA_030682655.1 Actinomycetota bacterium
AGACGAGATCCACGAGTCGATCCGCGAGTCCGAGCGCCTCCGCGAAGAGGCCCGCACGCTGCTCGAGGACTACAAGGTGCAGCTGGCGGCGGCCCGGCAGGAGGGCGAGGACATCCTGGAGCGCGCCCGCAAGGTGGGTGAGGTCACCAAGGGCGAGATCCTCGAGGAAGCGAAGACCCAGGCCGCACGCGCGGTGGAGAAGGCGCACGAGCAGATCGAGCGCGAGACACGCCAGGCCCTGCAGGAGATCAAGGCGGAGGTGGCCGCTCTCACCCTGCTGGCCACCGAGAAGGTCACGAGGAAGACCCTCACCGAGAAGGATCACCTGAACCTGATCAACGAGGCGATCGCCGAGATCGACCTGGCCAAGTTCAGCGCGAATTAGGAGGCTGTTGAAGATCGAAGCCTTGGCCACCAGAACGCACTGGACGGCGCGATACGGCGTCCTCGGTCGCGCCCGTAGCGCTGCTACGAACGCTTCCTGCGTCCTTGTCTCGCGCTTGCCCATCGCGCCCTGGCGGCGAAGCGTCATTCTTCAACAGCCTACTAGGAAGAGAGACCGGTGAGCGAGACCAGGATTGCCAGAGTGTACGCCGGGGCCCTCTACGAGGCGGCTGTCGAGGCGGACGCGGTCGACGCGGTCCGCACAGACCTGACCGCCTTCGTGGAAGCCCTCGCGCAGTCCGCCGAGTTGCGGGCTCTCCTGCTGGACGAGCAGATGCCCGGCGGGGAGAAGAAGCGGGCCCTCATGCAACTGACGGAAGGGGGACAGAGCCTGGTCCGCAACTTCCTGCGGGTGCTGGTGGACAAGCGTCGCGAGTCGGTGTTCGAGGAGGCGTGCGGTCTCTTCGTGCGGCGGGCTGAGGTCGACGCGGGCATCGTGAAGGTGGCGCTGGTCACGGCGGTGCCCGTGCCGGACACGATGCGGGAGAGTTTGTTGAAGACCCTGGAGTCCTCTCTGGGAAAGAAGGTGGAGTTGACCCTTACGGTGGACGAAGCTGTCCTCGGGGGGGCGAAGCTCCGAATCGGAGATCGGATCGCGGACGCGAG
>JAUXNU010000141.1 GCA_030682655.1 Actinomycetota bacterium
CGATCACGCGAACCTCGAAGCGCTCTCATCTGTTGGAGTGAGCAATCTCCTGCTCGAGGTCGGCAGGGTGGAGTGCGAAGCGGGCTCCTGTCTCGTCCTGGCGTCATCCATAGGGACGATTCCTGCTGCGCGGGAGCTCTAAGGAGAACGCGCAATCTCCGTGGGCGGTATAATCCCTGCGTTTCCTCGGCCGATAACATGGACTGAGATGAATCGCACACAACGCAGGGGGGTACTGGTTCTTGCCGGGGCGGCGGCTTCACTGGCTCTTGTAGCAGCGGTCGCACGCTTCTTCCCGCTTGCTGTCATCGCGAGCATCGCGGCAGCGGCGTCCGTGATGCTCGCGACAGCTCTCGAGTACCGCCGTGCGCAGACACCCGAGTCCATCCCTCTCGCTCTTCCTGAGCCCACAGCGTTTCGCATGCCTGTGGCTCTGGAACCGCCCGCCGTCGTTCACGCGCTCCTCGAGAATGCGACAGCTGCGGGAGATGCCGTCGCCGCGCACCTGTGGCTCGAGGATCCGGCTTCGGCCACGCTCCGTCTTGTCGCGTCCGACGGCGCGCGGGCCCCGGCCCCCACACCGGTTCCCATCGCCGGTTCACTCCTGGGTCGAACCCTGTCGGGCGGCTCGGCGCTTCTTGAGCCGGTATCGCACGTAAGAGGCATCGACGAGGACTCCGTGGTGTGGCGCTACACCATCCCGCTTGAGGCAGGGGAGGCCCACGGTGTCGCCGCGGTCGATATCGCGGGAAGCGACTCACCGGACGCGTCCATTCTCACCTCTCTCGCCCCAGCTCTCCGCGGTGCCTTGGCGGGAGCGCTCGCACTTCACGTCGCACGGATTGAGACCGATGCCGCACGCACCCTGCTCGAGACCGCGCGGGATCTCTCGCGCCTCCTCGATCCGGGAGAGGTGATCCGCAATGCACTCGAGCGCGCCATGGAACTGGGTTCAGCCACCACCGGGAGCATCATGCTCCTCGGACAGGACGCTCGAACCATGACGATCGCCGCGGCGAAAGGGCTCCCTTCCCAGGTCGTGAATGAGACCGTAGTTGCCGAGGGGGAAGGACTCGCAGGCTGGGTGCTCGCGAGTCGCCAGGCCCTCGTCGTTGTGGACCTCCCGGGTACCGCGAACCGCTCACGCAGACGAGGCGTCAAGTCCGCGGTTTCTGTGCCTATCGCCGA
>JAUXNU010000142.1 GCA_030682655.1 Actinomycetota bacterium
TTGAAAGAGCGCCTGAGGGGTGCCTACCAACTTGCGTACGACCGGACATGCATGCACGAGTTCGTACTCTCCGGGTCCCGGCAGAAGCGGGAGAGTGGAGTCCGCACGCTCGACATCGCGAAGCGGTTGCTCGACCACGGCTTCCATCCGCCGACCGTCTACTTCCCGCTGATCGTCGAAGAGGCCCTGATGATCGAGCCGACGGAGACGGAGTCGTTGGCCGAGCTCGATCGTTTCGCTGACGCCCTGCTCGCGATCGCCGAGGAGGCGGTCAGCGTTCCGGACGCCGTTCGCGGGGCGCCCTATACCACTCCCGTGAGGCGGCTGGATGAGGCGCGGGCCGCTCGCAATCCCGATCTCCGATACAACCCGGAAGGCTGACGCGGTGCCCGGCCGGTGGCGTCTCATCGTCGAGACACTCCCCGGTGATGGCGCATGGAACATGGCGCTTGACCGTGCGATCCAGATGTCGCGTGTCGCCGGTGAGGCTCCTGCCACGCTTCGGATCTACGGATGGAAGCGCCCGACGGTCACTCTCGGCCGCTTCCAGGACACGGGCAGCGTAGACCTTGAGGCGTGCAGACGCTACGGCGTCGATGTCGTCCGGCGTTTTACCGGAGGCCGGGGCGTTTTGCACGCCGACGAAGTCACCTACTCGGTCGTCGCGGCTGTAGGCGACGGCGTGCCCCGGGGAACTGCGGCATCCTATGCGCACCTGTGCGCGGCTCTCGTCGAGGCATACAGACGCCTCGGACTCGCCGAAGCGTCTCTCACCCCTCGTCCGAGAGGATCGTCCGCATCAGGGGCGTGCTACCTGCACGCGACCTCGGCGGACCTGTCTGTCGGGATCCGCAAACTCTCCGGGAGCGCCCAGGTCTGGATGGGAGACGCCGTTCTGCAGCATGGATCCCTGGTAATGACGCGCGATACTGCACGTGAGGCTGAGGTTTTCGGCCTTTCGCCTGCCGAGGGGGAGGCGCTGCAAGAGAGTACGGCGACACTTGCGGACTGCCTGGCGCAGATGGTGTCGAC
>JAUXNU010000143.1 GCA_030682655.1 Actinomycetota bacterium
CTTGAATAGACTGCTTGTGCGCACGTCGTCCTCCGTGGCTCGGTTTCCTGACTCTCAGACAAGCCAGTATCCCAAGCTCAGGGGCGACGTGCGTAACTCATTCAGGGCGGATTCTCACCCACACATGTGTCACAAGATCCCTATTTCTTGGCGGATTCTCACCCACACATGTGTCACAAGACCCAGAAAAAGGCGGCTTCAAACTGACCCACTACCCGTCGAACACCGGGCCTTGAGCGAACATGTAACTTGTGTTACTTTGTCCCGAATCAATGGCGCCCACGGTCGGGTGGAGCAGCGTCGCTCCCCGCACTGCGGGCGTTGTCGTATCCTGGCGGAGGGCGTTCTCGCGTACGTGCTGGCAGCAGAAGGGTTCTTACTCGCACATGATGCTCGACTACGCGATACTCGGCGGTTTCGTAGTGATCGGCGCGCTGTTCGTGGCGGCGACCGTCACCGTCTCCAACCTGCTCAGTCCTTCGGCGCCATCTGAGGCCAAGGGGCAGATCTACGAGTGTGGTTCGACACCGGTCGGTCCACCCTGGGTGCAGTTCCGCATCGGCTACTACGTCTACGCGCTCCTCTTCGTTGTCTTCGACATAGAGACGGTCTTCCTCTACCCGTGGGCTGTGGTCTTTGGCAAGGCCGGTATCTTGATTCTGATTGAGATGGTCATCTTCGTATCGATTCTCGCTCTGGGTCTCGCGTACGCGTGGAAAGAGGGGGCGCTCAGGTGGCGATAGACCGCTTGACCGGGGAGCACTCCCTCGCGTTCATCCGTAGTGAGCAGCTGTTCGACACCGCGCGCGCGAATTCGCTGTGGTACCTCGCGTTCGGCATCGCGTGTTGTGCGATCGAGGGTCTTATGCACGCTTCGGGGCCGCGGTTCGACTTCGACCGCATGGGCGTGTTCTTCCGGGCCTCACCGCGCCAGGCCGACGTGATGATCGTGGCGGGTACCGTCAACCACAAGATGGCGGAGACGGTGCGCATGCTTTACGACCAGATGCCCGAGCCCAAGTGGGGAGTGGCCATGGGCGCGTGCGCCTCGACCGGCGGGCCGTTTCGCGAGTACCCGAACGTCGCACTGGGGGTCGACAAGGTCGTCCCGGTCGATGTCTACATACCGGGGTGTCCTCCACGTCCGGAGTCCGTGCAGTACGGCTTCATTCAACTCCAGGACAAGATCAAGCAGCGGACGGAGGAGCGCCTTGCTGCCCGACGCGACCGTTCTTAGCCACATACTGGCCGGCGCTGGCGTCGGCGGCGCGGAGGTCGATCGAAGCGGCCCCGGGATGATCGTCCGCGTGGACGCAGCCGACGCGCCCGTGGCACTCGCGGCGCTGAGGAGCGGCGACCTCGACTTCCGCATGCTGCTCGACTTCTTCGGCACGGACACCGGCGAGGATATCGAGATCACCTATCATCTCAGGTCCTTCACACGCGACGAGGAGGTCTACGTCAAGACCACGTTGCCTTACGACGGCGAGCTCACGTCCGTGTGGAACACGCATCCTTCGGCGCTGATGCCCGAGCGCGAGACGGCGGAGCTCCTCGGCCTGGTCCTGTCGGGGCACCCGAATCCCAAGCGGCTCTTCACAACCGATGGCGTGGCGCCCCTGCTTCGCAAGAGCGTGCCGATCCGTTCTCCCGAGGAGGTGAGGAACCGGTGAACGATCCCCGGAGCCTCATCGCCGAAGTGGGGCTGCTCGCTGCCGAGGGCACGCACGACCCCGGACTGCCGCCGGCGGGGCTCAAGCGTGCACCGCGAGGCGTCGACGGGCTCACGACCGAGCATCTCATCATCAACATGGGCCCCCAGCACCCCTCCACGCACGGCGTCTTGCGTCTCATCATCGAGGTCGACGGCGAGGAGGTCGTTGCGGCCGAAACCTCGCTCGGCTACTTGCATCGTGGCATTGAGAAGCTGGCGGAAAGCCGCCGGTTCAACCAGCTCGGCACGCTCATGGACCGCGGCGACTACGTCTCCGGCATGCACGGCGAGCAGGCAGCGGCGCTTGCGACCGAGAAGCTGCTCGCGGTCGAGGTCCCGCGCAAGGCCGCATGGATTCGCGTGCTCGTCGCAGAGCTCACGCGCATCGCGAGCCACCTCGTGTGGTTCGGGACGTTCGGCCTGGACACCGGTGCGATGGGGCAGTTCCTCTACGCGATGCGTGACCGCGAGGCGCTCCTCGACATTCTCGAAGCCATCAGTGGCCAAAGAATGATGTTCAACTACATTCGCCCGGGTGGAGTTCTTGCCGACTTGCCGGTTGGAGTCGATGCGGCGATCATCGCGTTCTGTGACAGCTTCGATCGCTACCTCGAGGAGCACCACGCACTTCTTGGCGGGAACGAGATCTTCCAACACCGCGTCAAGGGAATCGGCGTCATCGACCGCGACACGGCCGTGGCGTTCGGTCTCACCGGCGCGAACCTTCGCGCAGCGGGACTCGGCTTCGACGTGCGCCGGGACCGCCCATACGACGCGTACCCGGAGATGGAGTTCGACATTCCCGTCGGCGCCGTCGGTGACGCGTGGGACCGCTATATGGTCCGCATGGAAGAGATGCGCCAGGCTGTCCGGATCGTTCGCCAGTGCGTCGCGGGGATGCCTGACGGTGAGTTCATGGCGAAAGTGCCCAAGGTGCTGCGGCCCGCCGCCGGTGAGGCCTACGCCTCGGTCGAGTCGTCTCGCGGCGAGACCGGCGTGCACATCTTGTCGGACGGATCCGACACACCCTACCGCTACCACTATCGCGGCCCGTCGCTCTTCGCCGCGCAGGCGCTCGAGGAGATTTTGCCGGGGCACCTGCTCGCCGATGTCGTCATGATCATCGGCTCGACCGACATCATGCTCGGGGAGGTGGATCGGTGAGCCCGGCGCTGGTGGTCATATTGCGCATTGCTGCCGCCCTCGGGCTAATGCTCGCCAACGGTGTCGTGCTCATCTACATGCTGCGCAAGGTCCTTGGCCATCTGCACGTGCGAATCGGCCCCGCGCATGTGGGCCCGAAGGGCATTCTGCAGACCACGATGGACGTGCTCAAGCTCCTGACCAAGGAAGACATCACGCCGAGCGCGGTCGACAAGGCACTCTTCTTCATCGCGCCCGCGGCGGTGTTCGTCCCCTCGCTCGCGGCCTACGCCGCACTGCCGTTCGGCGGCACATGGCGCATCACGAACCTCGACACCGGACTGCTCTACACGTTCGCTGCGCTCTCGCTCGTGCCGATCGGGATACTGATGGCCGGGTGGGCGAGCGCGAACAAGTGGTCGCTCCTTGGCGGGATGCGTGCCGCAGCGCAGCAGATCGCCTACGAGGTGCCGCTGTTGCTGTCGGTCCTGCCTATCGTGATGTTCACCGGCACGCTCAACCTCGGCGAGATCGTGCAATCGCAAGGGGGCCTGTGGCTCGGCGTGGTCCCGCGCTGGCACATCACGTTCCCGCTGTTCTGGCCGACGTTCCTCATCTTCTGCATCGCGGCACTCGTCGAGCTCAACCAAACACCGTTCGACATGTCCGAGGCGGAGTCCGAGCTCGTCGCGGGCTTCGCGTCCGAGTACTCGGCGATGAAGTTCGGACTGCTGTTCCTGTCGGAGTTCTCGAACCAGTTCATCGTCTCGGCGCTGGCGGTCGTGCTCTTCTTCGGCGGGGGGATGATCCCGTGGGCGCCGCAGTCGTGGTACGCGGCGGTGCCGATTCTCGCCCCGGCGGCGTTCATCATCAAGACCTACATCGGGATCTTCGTGATGATGTGGATTCGCGGGACTTTCCCGCGCGTGCGTATCGATCAGCTCATGTCGCTCGGGTGGAAGTGGCTTATCCCCGCGTCGCTCGGGTGGATCCTGGTCACGGGTCTGATCGTGAAGCTCACGCAGGGGGTGGGCTGACGATGTGGGGGACCGGACTACTCAACGGACTGCGCATCACCCTGCTGAACATGATGCGCGGGCCTATCACCGTGAGGTACCCCTACGAGAAGCTCCAGCTTCCCGAACGTGCACGTTGGGCTGTACAGCTGAAGCTCGCCGAGGACGGATCGCACACGTGCACGGCATGCATGACCTGCGTGCGCATCTGCCCCGACCACATCCTCGACCTCGAGATCACGACCGCCGAGGACAAGTCGAAGCACATCGACCGGTTTCTCTACGAACTTGGCGCATGCATGATGTGTGGGTTGTGCGTCGAGGCGTGCCCGTTCGACGCGATCGAGATGGGGCAGGACTACGAGCTCGCGGTGACGGACCCCGCGCTGCTCGTCACGAGCCTGATCGAGGACGTCGATGCGGCCTCGCCGCGGCGCGACAAGGTGGTGAACGCCGATGGCTGAGACGGTGAACGCGGTCGCATTCGGGTTGCTCGCGCTCGCTGCGGTGGGCGGTGCGATCGGCGTGCTCTCGTCGCCCAACGTCGTGCATGCCGCATTCTGGCTCCTCGAGTTCATGCTCGCGGTGGCCGGGCTGTTCCTGCTGCTTTCGGCGGAGTTCCTCGCGCTCGTGCAGGTACTCGTCTACGCCGGGGCCGTGAGCGTCTTGCTCCTGTTCGTCGTCATGCTCACACTGCGTCGTCGCGAGGACGCGATTCGGCCGGCGGACGCGTCGCTGCCCGCCGCCGCGCTGGCGGCCGTCTTCTGTGGCATGGTGTTCGTGGCACTCGCACGATTCGTTCCCGCTATCGCTCCGATGCCCGAATCGGCTCCGGACACCGCCGCTCTCGGCATGGAGCTCTTCACCAAATGGGTGTTGCCGTTCGAAGTCGCCTCCCTCGTCCTTCTGGTCGCCCTTGTGGGCGCCGTATGGTGGTCGAAGGAGGTAGAGGAGTAGATGCAGGTGGGACTGGGAGCGTTTCTGGGGCTTGCCGCCGTGCTGTTCTCGCTCGGTCTCTATGGCGCGGTGTCCAAGCGCAGTGCCGTCATGGTGCTCATGTCGCTGGAGATCATGGCGGTGGCCGTCAACCTGAACATGGTTGCGCTGTCTCGCTGGATAACCCCGACCGAGATGACCGGCCAGTTCTTCTCGATATTCACGATGGTGGTTTCCGCGGCCGAGATCGGGCTAGGCCTCGCTCTCGTACTCGCGATCTACCGCCGCTCGCGTTCTGTCGAACTGTCCACTATGGAGAGGCTGAAGGGTTAGCGTGGGCTACGTCGCCGCCATACCTCTGCTTCCGGCACTTGCGTTCGTGGTGCTGGCTCCGATGTCACGTGCGATGCGCAACAAGGCGCGATGGGTGTCCGTGGCCGCCATCCTCGGCGCACTCGGGCTGTCGGTTGCAGCCTTCGCGAGCGTGTGGCCGGGCGGGCACGCGGGCGAGCCGGTCTACCACGCGTCGATGACGCTCGCCACCCTCGGCGGCGTGCCACTCCAGGTCGGCATCATGCTCGACGCGGTATCTGCCGCGATGCTCATCGTGATCACGGTCGTGGGTGCATGCGTGCAGGTGTACTCGCTGGGATACATGCACCGCGACGAGCGCGTGGGCTGGTACTACGCCGCGCTCTCGCTATTCACGGCGGCCATGCTGCTGCTCGTGCTTGCCGACAACTTCCTGCTGCTGTACGTGGCGTGGGAGATCATGGGGCTGTGCAGCTACCTGCTTATCGGCTTCTGGCACGAGCAGGAGGCTCCGCGCAAGGCGTCGATGAAGGCGTTCATGACGACGCGGGTGGGCGACATCGGGTTCGCGATCGGGCTGTTCGTGATGTTCGCGACGGTCGGCTCCTTCGGTTTCGCCGACGTGCTCGGCGCGCCCGAGACCTGGGCTCCCGGAGTCGCCACCGCCGTGGCCCTGCTGCTCCTATTTGGCGCGATGGGCAAGTCCGCCCAGGTGCCGCTGCATGTGTGGCTGCCCGACGCGATGGCTGGCCCCACTCCCGCCTCGGCCCTCATCCACGCGGCAACGATGGTTGCGGCCGGCGTGTACCTCGTGGCCCGCGCATTCCCGATCTTCGAAGCGAGCGCGACGGCACTCACCGTCACACTGTTCGTGGGCGCGACGACTGCGCTCGTAGGCGGTTTGCTCGCCGCGGTGCAGCACGACATCAAGAAGGTGCTCGCGTACTCCACGATCAGCCAGCTCGGCTACATGTTCGTCGCACTCGGCGCCGGCGGGGCGGTCGCCGGGCTGTACCACCTGGTGACGCACGCCTTCTTCAAGTCGCTGCTGTTCCTTGGCGCAGGCGTGATCATCCACGCGTACCACACGCAAGACATGCGGGAGATGGGCGGTCTGCGCCGCTACCTCCCGTGGACCACGGCCACCTTCACAGTCGGCGCCCTGGCGCTCGCGGGCGTACCCCCGCTCGGCGGCTTCTGGTCCAAGGACGAGATACTCACCGTGCTGTGGCACGAGCACCACTACGTCACATGGGCGATCGCGCTTGGCGCGGCCTTCGTGACGGCGTTCTACGTCGCGCGACTGTGGTTCCGTGTCTTCGCCGGGCCCAAGCAGACCGAGGAGCTGCACGAAGGCCACAAGGAGATGATCCTGCCGATGGTTCTGCTGGCATCGATCACGGCGGTCATCGGGTTTTTCGGCCCCCGTCTCGGTGAGTTCCTTGGCCACGAGATTCCTTGGCCCGACCCGTTTATGGCGGGTATCTCGGTGACCGTCGCCGCGAGCGGGCTCGCGCTCGGGTGGTGGGCGTACGGGCGGCCCGGCGTTGTGCTGAACACACGCTCGCTGAAGAGCCGCGCTGGATACGGCTACGAGATGCTCGCGCAGAAGCTCTACTTCGACCTGACGTACGAGACCTTCATAGTTCGTCCCTACATGCGCCTGGCCGCCTTGCTCTCGCGGTTCGACGCGCACGTCGTCGACGGAGTAGTGAACGGCACGGGCGAGCTGTGGCGCAGAGTCGCCGGGATGAGCTCGGTGTTCGACATCGGCGTGATCGATGGCGCGGTCAACGGCGCCGCCGGCATGGTCAAGTCCCTGGGAGTACGTGCACGACGCATCCAGGGTGGACGCATACAGACGTATCAGAGACTGGCCGTGGGGGCGCTCGTGGCGCTGCTGGTACCCCTCGTGCTGTGGATCGTCCTGAAAGGGGCGTAAGGCCGATGCTGCCACTCCTGACAACGATCGTGTTCCTGCCGCTCGTGGGCGCGGCTGTGACCGCGCTTCTGCCCAAGAGCAGTCCAGACCTGCCAAAGAAGGTCGCTCTCGGCTTCTCCTTGGCTGACCTGGCACTCGCGATCTGGATGCTCGTACGGTTCGACGTGGCGGGTGGATTCCAGTTCGTCGAGAAGGGGGCATGGGTGCCGCAGGCGGGCATCCAGTACTTCCTTGCCGTCGACGGGATCTCCGTGGTGCTGGTGGCGCTTTCAGCGCTACTCGTTGTACTTTCGATCCTTGCGAGCTGGAAGATCGACGACAAGCCGGCGTTCTACTTCGCGATGATCCAGCTGCTCGCGGTCGGCATGAACGGCGTGTTCTGCGCGCTCGACTTCGTGCTGTTCTACGTGTTCTGGGAACTCGTGCTCGTACCGATGTACTTCCTCATCGCCATGTGGGGCGGTCCGCGCCGCCAGTATGCGGCGATCAAGTTCTTCCTCTACACGCTGTTCGGTTCCGTGTTCATGCTCGTGGGCATTCTCGCGCTCTACCTGCACCCGGCGGGCGGGACGTTCGACATGCTGAGGCTCGCCGAGGCAGGCGCCGCTGGAGCACTTCCGCTCGGGTTCCAGTGGTGGGTATTCGCGGCGTTCTTCCTGGGCTTTGCGGTGAAGGTACCGGTGTGGCCCTTCCACACCTGGCTGCCGGATGCGCACGTCGAGGCCCCGACGGCCGGATCGGTTCTGCTTGCCGGCATACTCCTCAAGATGGGCACATACGGCTTCGTGCGCGTGTCACTGCCCATCCTGCCCGACGCGGCGCATTCCTGGTCTTGGTTCCTCGCGCTGCTTGCGGCGATCTCGATCATCTACGGGGCGGCTGTGGCATTCGCCCAGACGGACCTGAAGAAGCTCGTCGCGTACTCCTCGGTCTCGCACATGGGCTTCGTCATGCTCGGCGTGGCGGCGATGACTCCCGAGGGCATCAACGGCGCGGTCGTGGTCATGGTCGCCCACGGCCTCATCACGGGCATGTTGTTCCTGCTTGTGGGCATGGTCTACGAGCGGACCCACACACGCATGATCGCTGACGTCTCGGGTCTCTCGACGCAGATCCCGGTCGCAGCGGGACTGCTCGCTTTCGCGAGTTTCGCATCGCTCGGTCTGCCGGGGCTCGCCGGATTTCCCGGGGAGTTCCTGACGCTTCTCGGCGCGTGGAAGTCGACCATGGCGCGCGGCTACGTGATCGCCTCGGCGGTCGGGGTTCTGCTCGCTGCGGCCTACATGCTATGGATGGTGCAGCGCGTCGTCCTTGGCGAGCCAAGCAAGGCGGTCGCGGGACTGCAAGATCTCTCAGGGCGCGAGATCGCGATCCTCACACCGCTCGTGGTGCTCATCGTCGGTCTTGGCGTCTACTGGTCGGGACTGCTCCGATTCATCGATCCGGCCGTCAGTGCGCTGCTTGCGGGAGTGGGAGCGTAGATGCAGGGGTACTGGCATCTGGTCCCCGAGGCCCTGGTTCTCTCCGGAGCGCTACTTGCGCTGTTTGGCGAGTTCCTGCCCGGTCGTGACCGTGGCACCGCACTCATCGGCGCCGTTCTCGCGGCCATCGCCGGCGTACTCGTGGTGGTGCAAGGTTCGGGTGACCCCTTCCTCGGAGGGATGCTGCAGCCTGATGCCCAGGCCGCGTTCATCCGTGCGGGTGCTGCTGGCGTGACCGCGCTTTGGCTGCTGTGGCTGTCCGGCCGGGGGATGTCGGGCGAGCGGTCGCGCGACGCTGTGGCGCTCGCGATGTTCTCGGCGTCGGGCGGCATGCTGATGGCGATGTCGGCGGACCTGATCACGCTCTACATGGCGCTGGAGCTCTCGACGATGCCCGCCTACGTCCTCATGGGATACCGCCGGGGCGACGAACGCGGCCTCGAAGGCGCACTCAAGTACTTCCTGCTCTCGCTGCTCACCTCGCTGATCATGCTCTACGGTCTGTCGTTCGTGTACGGCATCTCGGGTACGACCCTCTTCTCCGAGATCTCACTGGCGGGATCCGGAGCGCTCGGCGCGGTCGCCGCGTTACTCGTGCTCGCGGGTCTGTTCGCCAAGATGTCGGCGGCTCCGTTCCACTTCTGGGCACCCGACGCCTACGCGGGCGCTCCCGCCGCAAGCGTCGCCTTCGTCTCGACGGTGCCCAAGATCGCAGGCACCGCAGCGATGGTGCGCCTGATCGCCATGCTCGCTCCCGGTGTCGAGGGGCTCGCCACGGTGATCGCGATCGTGGCGGCCGCATCGATGCTCCTTGGCAATCTGGCGGCACTGCCGCAGGGCGACATGCGTCGTCTGATGGCATACTCCGGCGTCGCGCATTCGGGCTACCTCGTCATGGCGTTCGCCGCAGGGACGCCGCTCGGCTACCACGCGGCGATCTTCTACGCCGTCGCGTATGCGGTTCCCTCGCTTGCGATCATGCTCGTGGTCGCCGAGGAGGGCGACCGGCTCGACGACCTTGGCGGGCTTGCGGCGCGACGCCCGTGGGTGGCCTGGGGCATGGTTGTGTGGCTGCTGTCGCTCATCGGCATCCCGCCGCTGGCCGGCTTCTTCGGCAAGTTGTACCTGTTCTCCGCAGCGATTGACGCGGCCTGGTACTGGCTCGTCGTCGTGGCGCTCATCGCGAGCGTAATCTCGGCTGGCTACTACTTCCGCCTGATTCACGCTATGTTCTCTGGGACACGGGAGAATCCACCAGCCGAGGAGACCGCGCCCACCCCCGCCGCGAGCCTTGCGCTCATGCTGGCCGCAGTGGCGACGGTTGCGGTGGGAGTCGCCGCGGGTCCGCTTCTCGGCTTCCTGGGGCTCTGAAACCGCCGCGAGCTGTGGCTCACGTGCGTGGATCCGGCTATCGCTACCCGGCCGTGGCAGCTGCCCGGTCTTCCGGAGACATCGCCGCGAGGCGCTCGACCTCGGCGACATCGACACCGACGCCCTCGGCCACGCGTGTTCCGTACTCGGGATCGACCTTGTAGAAGACGGCGCACTGGCGGAGCCTGATCCGTTCCTGCGCGTTCTTCAGATGGCCGACGACATTGCCCACTAGGTGGTCGCGGTCCTCGTCGGTCATCACGTCGCGGAAGAGCGCTCTGGGCTGGACGAAGTCGTCGTTGGGGTGCGGATAGGCCGTGCGTCCCGTCGAGCCCGTGACCGGCATGCCGGGGTCGGCGGCACTCGGGTCCGGACCTGCTCCACCTTGGCTGTTGGGCCAGTAGTTCGGTCCCACGCCGCCGTTGTCGTCGAATCGCATCGCTCCGTCGCGCTGGTAGCTCGACATCGGCGCATTCTTGGGTGCGTTGATCGGCAGCAGATGGTAGTTCGGGCCCAGGCGGTGCAGATGTGTGTCGTGGTAGCTGAACAGGCGCCCTTGCAGCATCTTGTCTGCCGATGGGCCGATTCCCGGGACGAAGTTGCTCGGGTTGAACGCTGCTTGCTCGACTTCGGCGAAGTAGTTCTCGGGGTTGCGGTTCAGCACCATGCGCCCGATCGTCATCGGCGGGTAGTCTGCGTGCGGCCACACCTTCGTGATGTCGAGGACGTCGAAGCGGTAGCCCTCGGCCACGGCCACGGGCATGATCTGCATCTCGAGACGCCAGGACGGATAGTCGCCGCGCTCGATCGCCTCGAACAGATCGCGGGTCGCGTGGTCCGGATCGCTTGCCTTCATCGTGTCAGCCTCGGCCGCCGTGAAGTTCTTGATGCCCTGCTCGGTCTTGAAGTGGTACTGCACGTAGAACTGCTCGCCCGCAGCGTTGGACCACACGTACGTGTGGCTGGAGTAGCCGTTCATGTTGCGGTAGGTCGCAGGTGTGCCGCGGTCGGAGAACAGCACCGTCACCTGATGGACCGACTCGGGTGTGAGCGAGAGTAAGTCCCAGAACATGTCCGGGTCTTTGAGGAACGTGCGCGGATTGCGCTACTGGGTGTGGATGAAGTCAGCGAACTTGAGTGGATCGCGGATGAAGAAGACGGGCGTGTTGTTGCCCGTCATGTCGTAGTTGCCCTCCTCGGTGTAGAACTTGATCGCGAAGCCGCGTGGGTCGCGCTCCGCATCGGCGGATCCCTTCTCGCCACCAACGGTTGAGAAACGCGCGAAGACCTCGGTCTTCTTGCCGACCTCCGAGAGGAATGCCGCCTTCGTGTACGGCGTGACGTCGGCCGTCACCTCGAAGTACCCGTGTGCACCTGCGCCCTTGGCGTGCACAACGCGCTCGG
>JAUXNU010000144.1 GCA_030682655.1 Actinomycetota bacterium
GTGAGCAGTCTGACGAGGGCCGGGCAGATTCCGAACTCGGTATCCAGAGAGTACTCAACAATCGTCATGGCGCCGATTGCGACCACGATCGACGCGCAGACCGTGGCGGTGAGCGACGTGAACCGTGACGGTCGTGGGAGCACGTGCACGCCAAGTGCAATGCTCGCAACAATGAATCCCAGCGCCGTGATGGGCTTCATGGGTGTCGCGTTGGGGATGACCGCTTTCAGCCACGGGAGACCGAGAGCCCAGCCAGCTATGACGGAGACGCTGATACACGCCGCGAGAATCGCCGCGACACCCGCCCATTTGCGTCTGCGGCCGCCATTCACCGCCGACTCAGCCTCGGCCCCCATATGTGTCCAATCTCTTGCCCGCCAGATTCGGAGAATCTCCTCGAGACCGCCAGGTCGGTCAGGGCTATTCTCGGTTGGGTTTCGGATATCGGTATCCCCCATTGGTGGTTATCCACGTTCTGCCATCTTGAAACACACGGGTCATGTCCTGGAGTCTCTGCAGATCGCCCTCCTGGTGGCGCACGGAATGTCGCAAACCGCTCCAACTCGAAACACAGCCGAAACATTCGACGCCTAGTCTTGTGAGCGAAGGGTTGTCACCCAAACGTTCATTCAGACACGCAGACAGTAATCGCGTCCGGATCGAGGAGGCAATACAGATGGCACCTACGTTCGACAAGGACTTCGTGCTGAAGTCAGTGGAGGAGCGGGACATCAAGTTCATCCGCTTCTGGTTCACCGACGTCCTCGGCGTGCTGAAGTCGTTCGCCGTGACCGACTCGGAGCTCGAGGGAGCTTTCGAGGAAGGCATGGGCTTCGACGGCTCGTCGATCGACGGCTTCACCCGCATCCAGGAGTCCGACATGGTTGCGTATCCGGATGCCAGCACGTTCCAGGTCATCCCGTGGCGTCCCGAGAAGCAGGGAGTTGCACGCCTCTTCGCTGACATCACCACGCCCAACGGTGAGCCGTTCGACGGTGACCCCCGGTATGCGCTGAAGCGCGTTCTGGCCAAGGCCGCCGACATGGGCTACACGATGTACGTCGGTCCCGAACTCGAGTTCTTCTACTTCGCCGATGACAAGGGCACCGAGACCCTCGACAATGGCGGCTATTTCGACCTGACTCCGCTCGACATCGCGAGTGACCTGCGTCGCGAGACCGTGCTCACGCTTGAGAAGATGGGCATCCCGGTCGAGTACTCGCATCACGAGGTCGCACCGTCGCAGCACGAGATAGACCTGCGCTACCAAGACGCGCTCACGATGGCGGATGCGGTCATGACGTATCGTCTCGTCGTGAAGGAGATCGCGTACGCCAACGGCGTCTATGCGACCTTCATGCCCAAGCCGATCGCAGGCATGAATGGCTCCGGCATGCACACGCATCAGTCGCTGTTCACCAAGGACGGGAACGCTTTCTACGACGCCAGCAAGCCGGGTCACCTGAGCGACATATGCCGTCACTACATCGCCGGCCTGCTCAAGTACGCCCCCGAGTTCTGCGCGGTCACAAACCCGCTCGTGAACTCCTACAAGCGTCTTGTTCCGGGCTACGAGGCTCCGACGTACGTGTCGTGGGCGCAGGCGAACCGTTCCGCGATGGTTCGGGTGCCACTCTACAAGCCCGGCAAGGAGGCCGCGACCCGCATCGAACTCCGCTCGCCGGACCCCTCGTGCAACCCGTATACGGCCTTTGCCGTCATGCTGGGCGCCGGTCTGAAGGGTATCGAGGAGAAGCTGGAACTCATGCCCGAGGCGACCAACGATATCTTCGAGATGTCAGCGCACGAGCTCGAGGAAGCAGGCATCAAGACGCTGCCGAAGAACCTCGGAGAGGCGATCGAGCTTTTCGAAGGCTCCGAGACCATGAAGGAGATCCTCGGCGAGCATATCCATACGTTCTATGCCCAGAACAAGAAGGCCGAGTGGGCGGACTACATCAAGAACGTCTCGCAGTGGGAACTCGACAGGTATCTGAGCACCATCTAGCTCGCTTGGGGTTCGACTAGACAGACGGCAACGACGCCGGACGGGAAACCGTCCGGCGCTTGCGCTTTCAGGCAGCCAAGGAGCGCTATCATCATGCACATGAAGCAAGTGCTCATAGCATCCGACGATGTCCACACACGCGCCTGGTTCGCGAGCGCGATCGACGGACTCGATGTTGCGGTGGTCGAGTCTCCGCTCGCCGAGGTTGCGGCGCTTCTGGACGCCCGCGAAATCGATGCCGCAGTGATCGACGGCTCCAGGGACCCCCAACCGCTTGTGCAGATCGTAGAGCGGGCCATGACGTCGGGCGCTAGCACTCGCCTGCTGGTTGCGATCGAATCCGAGGCTCTGTCCGCCTTGCGACTTCCGTCGCATGTGGCTACCGACTTCATCGTGCGTGGTGCCTCGTCAGAGGAGCTTGCTGCGCGCATGAGAGGCCTGCTCTGGCCGGGTGAGGAGGCCGTCGCTCAGGAACTCGTGCGGGTCGACCGGCTGACCCTGAACCTCGCCACCTACCAGGCGTACTTCGACGGCGAGCCGATCGACTTCGCGTACCTCGAGTACGCGCTCTTCGCGTTCCTCGTGACCCACCCGAATCGCGCATATAGCCGCGAGGTGTTACTTCGCCGCGTGTGGGACTCGGACTACTACGGAGGCTCACGAACGGTCGACGTGCATGTCCGCCGAATCCGCTCAAAGATCGGCCCCGAACTCAGCAAGCGTCTTGAGACGGTGCGCAACGTCGGCTACCTCTGGAACAGCTAGCCCAAGACCCTGCCCACAAATCGGTAGCTTGCGCCGCGCTCGCGCGTGCATTCGCCGTCGATGCCTGCCTCGGCCATGAAGGCGCACATGCCCTCGGGAGTGAAGAACGCCCCCGGCTCGCCGAGGAGCTTCTCGACGGCGACGATGATCCGCATGACCAGCCCGGACGGGTCGAGTTCGAGCACGACGACCCCACCGCCCGGGCGCACCACGCGCGAGAACTCCCGGGCAGCACCCTCCTGGTCGTGGAAGTGGTGGAAGGCGTCCGAGACGATGACTGCGTCGGCGAAGGCGTCATCGAGCGGCATGTCCTCGGCAGATCCGAGCACGGCGTGGACGAGCGGCTCGGTCGGCACGTAGCGGATCATCTCAGGCGTGGGGTCGAGCACGATGACCTCGGCATCGAGCGTGTGCGAGAGCTTGGCGGCGAGCGCGCCGGTGCCGCCGCCGATGTCGATCAGCCGTCCACCGCGTGGGACGAAGGGACGGAGCCACTCGGCGATGGTGTCGACGTCATCGGGCGACCACCGGTCGGCCAGCCGGTTGAAGGCCGGCGCCGCCCAGTTGAAGAAGCCCATCGGTGTCACTCCGCTCGGGTACAATCGTGAGGCCGTCGGAAGGCGGCCTTTCCGAGAGTATTCCGAAGGGGCGCGCATGAGTAAACGCACGGTTGCCGTGCTGGACGGCAACAGCCTGTTGCACCGCGCCTTCCACGCGCTCCCACCTACGATGACAGCGCCCGATGGCCGTCCCACGAACGCGGCGTTCGGGTTCGTGTCCATGCTCGTGAAGCTTGTTGGGGATATGGCGCCGGATGGCGTCATCGTGGCGTGGGACAAGGGGCGACCGGCGTTTCGAAGCGACGTTCTCGCGCAGTACAAAGCGCATCGTCCACCGACCGCTCCCGAGCTGCGCGACCAGTTTCCCATGGCAAAGGCGTTGATGGACGCTCTGGCCGTCACGCAGCTCGAGCTCGAGGGGTGGGAGGCCGACGACCTGCTCGGTACCATCGCGCGGCTCGCGACTGAGGCAGGCATCGGCGTGCTTCTTGTGACCGGCGACCGCGACGCACTGCAGCTCGTGGACGACAACGTCACGGTCGTGTCAACCCAGCGCGGCGTGTCCGACATCAAGCTCTACGACGCCGATGCTGTCTTCGAGCGGTTCGGCGTGCGGCCCGACCAGATCGTCGACTACCTGGGCCTCAAAGGAGACACCTCTGACAACATCCCGGGTGTGGCAGGAGTGGGCGAGAAGACCGCTGCGAAGCTACTCGCGGAGTGGGGTTCGCTCGACGCGGTGCTCGAGAATGCCGCCAGCATCAAGGGCAAGCTCGGTGAGAACCTCCGCGAACACGCCGAGGACGCGCGCGTCAGCCGCACCGTGGCGACGATTCGCCGCGACGTGCCGGTCGACATCGATCTGGACGACGTGGTGTGGGGCGGCTTCGACCCGGCTGAGGTCGCGGCCGCGTTCGGGGTGCTGCGTTTCACGACGCTTCTCGACCGCGTACTGGCGACGGTGAGCGTGGCATCCGGCGGGGACTCGCGGGTCTCCGCGCCGCCGGTCGCTTCCGGGCAGTCAGCGGAGTGGACGACGATCGATGGCGCTGCCGCGGTGGGCGCGCTGGCTGACTGGACGCGAACGGATGAGTGGATAGGCGTGGCGCTCGACGACGGGACAGGAGAGTCGCTCTTCGCGACGAGGCGCGACCTCGCGGTGGCGCGCGGCGACCGGGTTGCGCTCGTAGAGGGCGACCGCTCACAGGATGCGTGGGCACGCGTGCTCGCCGCCCCCAAGGTGGCCGCAGGCGACGTGAAGGCGCTGCTACATGAGCTGTGTCCGCCGGTGGGCGATGCGCGTTGCGACATGTCCTTCGACGCTGCCGACCCGGCTCGGTTGCTGGATTGCGGCATCGCAGCGTACCTGCTGGAGTCGAACCGTTCCTCCTACGGAATCGCGGCGCTTGCCGCCGACTATCTGGACGAACCGCTCCCGGCTGCGACCGACGAGCGCCCGGCGGTCGCCCTGGATGCCCGCGCCGCCGAGCAGCTCGCGCCGGTTCTCCTTGGCAGGCTCGAAGAGGACGGCTCGCTGGAGTGCTTTCGCGACATCGAGATGCCGCTCGTGCCCGTACTCGCGCGGATGGAGCGCGTGGGCGTCGGGCTCGACACGAGCGTGCTGGCCGAGCTCGCCAAGGAGACAGCGGGACGCATCACCGCGCTGGTGACCGAGGTCCACGAGCTGGCGGACGCCGACTTCAACATTGACTCGCCCAAGCAGCTCGCCGAGGTGCTGTTCGACAAGCTCGGTCTGCCGTCGGGCAAGCGCACCAAAACCGGCTTCTCGACCGACGCCTCCGTTCTCACGACGCTTGCGGCCGATTTCCCGATCGCCGGCAAGATAGTCGAGTACCGGGAGCTCGCCAAACTCAAGTCCACCTACATCGACGCGCTGCCCACTCTGATTGCCGAGGACGGGCGGCTGCACACGACGTTCAATCAGACGGTCGCGGCCACAGGTCGGCTGTCTTCGAGCAACCCGAACCTGCAGAACATCCCGGTGCGCACCGAGTTCGGGCGCCGCATCCGTGCGGCGTTCGTGCCCGCCCGCGCGGGCGACCTCATAGTGGGTGCCGACTACTCGCAGATCGAGCTTCGCATCCTCGCGCACCTGTCGGGGGACGCGGGGTTGATCGAGGCGTTCACGAGCGGAGCGGACTTTCACGCCGCCACGGCAGCGCGCGTCTTCGGCGTGCCGGTCGATGAGGTCCCGACTGGGCTGCGTGCGCGGGCCAAGGCGGTCAATTTCGGCATCGTGTACGGCCAAAGCGCACACGGGCTGGCCGGCTCGCTCAAGATCGGCCGCGCAGAGGCGCAAACCATGATCGACCGGTACTACGCTGCCTACCCCGGTGTGCGGGAGTTCTTGGATCGCACTGTTGCCGAGGCGCATCGCGACGGGTACGCCATCACGATGTTCGGGCGCAAGCGGCGCATCCCAGAACTCAAGAGCGGCAACTACAACCTGCGCTCGTTCGGCGAGCGCACTGCGATGAACCATCCGATGCAGGGGACTGCCGCCGACATCATGAAGCTTGCGATGATCGAGGTCGACCGTCGGCTTCGCGAGGAGGCGCTCGAATCGCGTATGGTGCTTCAAGTCCACGATGAGCTCGTGTTCGAAGCCCCGCCTGGCGAGCTCAAGGGGTTGTCGGAACTGGCTCGCGAGGCGATGAGCGGGGTCGTCGAGCTCGCGGTGCCCCTTGAGGTGAGTGTCTCGAGCGGTTCCAACTGGGCGATGGCGAAGTAGCAGCGCGGACGATGGGCGGGAGACGCGTGCCGGGAGGGAAGCGCAAGCACCAAGCGACAGACACCAGTGTGAGACAGCCCTCAGCGAGGGATTCGAGAACGCCGGGCATGCGACTTCTGCGGGCAGGCGTGCTGGGTGGCGCATTCGTGACCCCCGCGACCTTCCTTCTTCTGGGGGGCAACGCATTCGGCCCCCCCAAGGCGGCCGTCTTCGCATGGAGCTGCGCGATCGTCGCGCTGGCGTTCCTTCTGGACGGGGAACTTCGCGGGGACATCTGGACGATCGTGCGCTCCTCGTCGCTATCGTGGGCGATCGCCGCGTTCGTGGCCATCGCGGTCTTCTCGACGGCTTCCTCTGGCCGTGCTCTTGCCGCGACCACCGGCGGCTATCCCGACTACCGGGGGCTGCTCCTCATCCTCGGCTGTACTGTTCTAGGCGCAGGAGCCGCCGTCTTGCGGCGACGAGGTGATGTCGCGTGGCTTTGGAGGACGACGTCGCTGCTCGTAGCATGGGTCGTGGTGGTCGCGGTCGGTGAGAGGTTGGGTCTTCCACCTGCGAGTCTCAAGCTTCCCGGGGCGATTCGCACGATATCGACCGTGGGCAACGCGTCGAACCTGGGTGTTCTGCTCGCGACAATGATCCCGCTTGCGGTTGGCTCGGCGCTTGGGGAGCGTGCAAAGGTGTGGCGCGCTCTGGCCTTCTGCGCGTGGGCGGGTGGGTTGGTCGCACTCGTGTGGACGCAGTCGCGTGGCGCGTGGGCGGGCGCACTTGTGGCTGTCGTGGTCGGCGTCGGGCTAGTTCTGCCTGGCCTGCGGTCGAGGGAACGCTCCTTGGCGGGCGTGGTCCGCAAGCAGTGGATGTTGCTGGCCGCGACGGGTGTGGTCGCGCTGGCAGTAGCGGCCGCGGCGACTCCGGGTGTCATTGCTCGCGTTGGATCGTCGTTTGACGCGAGCTCGTCGACTGCTGTCTGGCGGCTGTCGACGTGGCGTTCGGCCGTGCGCATGACGGCGGACCGCCCGGTGCTTGGGTTCGGGCCCGATTCGTTCCGCCTTGCGTATCCGGCGTACAAAGAACCTGGTCAGGACGATGGGCGGCTCGGCTACGTGCCGACTGAGTCGGCTCACAACCTGATGCTCGATACCTCAGTCTCATACGGAGTGACCGGGTTTCTCGCGATGATTGCGGCTATCGGCGTCGCTTCGGTGGTGCTGGTGAGGTGCTCTTTGCGGTCGCCGAGTGCCGGGTCGCTCCCTGCCGAGGAGGTCGCGCAGGTTGCATCGGCGCTCGCCGGAGGTTTCGTAGCGCTCCAGTTCCACTATGCGACTCTGGATACGGCCCCGCTGTTCGCGGTTCTCCTCGGATTGGCTGTTGCTTCGCAGGCGGGAGGCGGGACTGCGGCGGCGCGGGCTCCGATTCGCGCGTTGGCGGTTGCCTCGCTCGCGCTAGCTCTGCTGTTTGCAGCGAGCGGCTCCGCAGTGGTCGCGGTGGTTGCGGCGGACTCCAGCGCCGGTCGCGCGAGGGCATTGGTCGCGGCGGAGGCTCCCTGGAGCGAAATACGCAAGGCCACCGAGTTCGCCCAACGGGTCGCTCCCTGGGAGAGCGCATTCTTCCGGGCTGAGGGCAGAGCTGCCGGTACTTTGGTGAGCAAAGGCCGGGTCCCGGAGGCAGCCGACGACGGTATGATCGCGTACGACGCAGCTCTCGAACTCGTGCCGGACAACCCGGTCCTCATGACCGAAAGGGCTCGCCTCATGCTGGCCGTGGCGATCGAAAGGCACGACGCGACTCTCGCAGCCGAGGCGGGCGAGCAGTTTGCACGCGCGGCGGAAATCGACCCCAACAGCGGCATCCCTTTGGCTGGAGTTGGACGTGCAGCCCTGGTGCGACGCGACTTTGGAGAGGCGCGCACCACGCTCGAGCACGCCGTGGAACTGTCGCCCCTGTATGCGCCGGCTTGGGCTGACCTCGGCCGGACGTACCGCGAGACGGGCCTGCTGTCCCAGGCCGAGGAAGCCGAGGGACAGGCCGCTCGCCTGAAGGCCTCGAGCGCTCTGGACTGAGCGAGATCACGCCTGCCCCGAAGATGCCGGGCCTTCTTGCTGGATTTGCTGGCATCCGGCATTGCACCAGCAACGCGTATCACGCAGAATCGCTGGTGAGCGCATTCGTCGACGCAGATGGTTGGCCGGGGCTGTTTGGGGCGTCCTGAAGGCACATCCACCGATGTATTCGTTCACGCTCCTGTAGGGGTATCCGTCCGCTATGGCGGACGCAAGCGGTCGCTTCACGGCGGCCAGAGAGGTGGGGATCCATGCCGACAACCTTGCGACTCAAGTCCACCGGGATGTGGATCGCGGTACTCGCGATTCTAATGTGCATTCCACTCGTGTGTCCTTCACAGGCCGCGGCGGTCGTGGGGGCTGCCGGGACGGTGAGGAATGCCGATACCTCCGCCGTGATCGCCGGCATGGAGGTCGGGCTCTACTACATCGACGCCTCCAATCACTACGAGGAGTGGGACTACACGACCACGAACGCGAGTGGCTACTACTCGTTCTCATCTCTTGAGAGCGGCAAGAAGTACGCGGTCTTCGTGAACGAGTGGGGATACGATGAATACGAGTCTGCGCCGTTCACATACTCGGGGACGCTCGTCACGCACAACTTCTCGCTCACGCCTTGGGAGGAGTCGATCTCAGGCAGCGTGACCGACGATGACACAAGCGCCCCCATAGAAGGCGCCGACCTGTTGTTGTACTTCGACAACGGTGTGGACTTCGAGGAATGGGACTGGGCGGACAGTGACGCCGCAGGCCACTACTCCTTCTATGAACTCGACGCGGGAGACTACTACGTTGAGGCATCGGCATGGGGCTACTGGGGTGCCGACTCACCGGTTCTGGCGTACAACGGAATCGACAAGATAGATCGGGACTTTTCGCTCGTCCCCCTCGACCCGTTGACAGCCGACAGCTATGAGGTCGACAACACGCCAGCGATGGCGAAGACGATTACCCTCGGTGCCAGGCCGCAGAGCCATTCCCTCTTCCCTGCGGGCGATGTCGACTACATGAAGATCGACGTCACTGAGGGCACCGCGTACACCTTCGAGGTCGGGGATTCCGACACCGGTTGGTGGTGGCCATGGAGCCTCGGCGTCAAGCTCTACGGCTCTGACGGCACCACTCTGATCAAGGAGCTCGGCACCTACAGTGTCTGGAAGGCTCCTGCTGACGGCACCGTCTACATCAAGGTCTTCACGTGGGAATCCGGAGACGTCGGCGCCTACACCATGCAGGTGTACGAGGCACAGTATTCCGGCGGAGGCATCATCACGGAGGCGGGAGTCGGCGATCCGGTCGAGGGTGCGACGGTCATCCTCGAGGAATACGACGCCGGCGATGACGAGTGGTGGGGCGTCGAGGCGGTGTCGACGTATGCCGACGGCACGTTCGAGTTCTACAACAGAGATGCCGTCGAAGGCTCGGGCTACCAGATCTACGTCGAGAAGCGCGGATGGATTCCAGCCACATCGAGTCCCTTCCCCTACAACGGCGTCGAGCCGTTCTACGAGGACCTCGAGATCACCAAGGACACTCCGTCCGCGAAGGGCGTCGTCAAGAACGCGACTACGGGCCTTCCTCTCGCCGGTGTCCAGATGACCCTTTACGAATACGACGACGAATACGAGGACTACTGGGGCATCGACTCGGTCAAGACCGACGCGGCGGGTTTCTATGACTTCTACCAGCTGGAACCCAGCACGAAGTACAAGATAGCCGCGAGCGCCAAGGGCTACATCGCGCAGGCTTACGGGTTCACGTATGCGGGCACGCCGATCACGAAGAACTTCTCCCTCTCGCGGCTGATCGCAGCCCGACTTTCCTCGGCCACCCGCTACTCCACCGCGGTCAAGATCGCCCGCGAAGGCTTCGATCCGATGGGCGACGGTTCGTGGTCGGGCATCAGTGACATCGTAATCGCATCCGGCGAGAATCGTGCGGCGGCCGACCCCTTGGCCGCCTCGGGTCTGTGTTGGGCCTACGACGCGCCTCTCTTCCTCGTCCAGGGCGGCTACATCCCGGACGAGGTCTGGGAAGCCATCGACGAGATCGTTGCCATGAACGACGGCTATCCGGTGACCGTGCACCTCGTCGGTGGTCCGGCGTCCGTGCCGAACTCCGTATTCGCCGAGCTCCTCGATTGGATGGGACCCGGTTCACTCGTCAAGCATCGTTTGGCCACCAAGGGAGACCGGTACGATCTCGCCGCGGCCATCGCGGTGGAGATGCGTGCTGTGGCTGGTGGGGAAGTCCCGGATGCCGTGCTGGTGGCAAATGGAGGGAATCCGGACAAGTTCTTCGATGCGCTCGCGCTTTCCCCGATTGCGTCGGGCAACGGGTATCCGATTCTGCTCGTGAAGTACGACAGCATTCCAAGCGCCACCCAGAACGTGATCAACGCGTTCAAGCCCGGGAAGATCATCGTGGGCGGCGGGGCCAAGACGGTGAACGAGACCGTGCGGAAGAAGCTCGGCGCCGAGCGCTGGAGCGGGGCGTCCCGCTACTCGACGGCGATCACCATTGCCGACAAGGCCATCGCGAAGGGTTGGTTGAGCGACGAGACAGTCGGTATCGCCGCAATGCTACCCGATGCCCTGACCGGCGGCAGCATGGTCGGTCGCGAGAGCGGTGTGCTCCTGCTCACAAGGGGCGACGCGCTCACCATAGAGACCGGAGCCTGGCTCACCAGGCACAAAGCCAACATCAAGACCTCATATGTCTTTGGCGGGCCGAAGAGCATTAGTGAGGCGGTGCGCAAGGCGATTGCCGCCAAATTGAAGTAACCCACGCGTTCTCCAGCTGGTTGAAACAAGCGGGGCTCCGGGCATCTGTCCGGAGCCCCTCCATATCGGGAATCAACAGAGACACACGGACTGTCACGTCCTGACAGAAGGGTAGCTATGGATTCGAACCAGCCGGTCGTACTCTGCGTCGACGACGACCCAAGCGTACTCGACCTCATCGAGGTGACGCTGAAGGCCGAGCAGTACCGCATAGTGCGTGCAGAGAACGGTCACGATGCGTTACGCGTCGTCGCCTCCGCCAAACCCGATCTGGTGCTCGTGGACTACCTGATGCCGGGAATGACGGGCGTCGAGCTATGTGCCCGCCTCCAGGAGGATCCGAGCATCGACCACATCCCGGTCATCTTCCTCACATCCGTTTCTGACGAGCACGAGCGGGCACGGGCCTTCGGGGTGGGCGCGGTGGACTACTTGCTCAAGCCGGTGGACAGGCAGAAACTCAAGGACACCGTGGCGTCTCACCTGAACACAGCACGGACGTTCGAGTCGGTATGCGGCAGCCGGGCCGAACCGTGGAGTGAGCGCATCCAGCCAGGAACGTTCGGCGAATTCAAGCAGTTCCTCGCGGAACGAATCGGGCTGGGTCCGGAGTCCTCGGCCACCTTGGGCGCGATGAATCCTGCGAACATGCAGGCTGTCGTCCAGCGACTCGGTGTGCAGCCGGCGGCTCTTGCCGAGGCGATCAGCGCTTTCCTCGAGATGGGACTCGTCACACAGGTCGTTTCGCGGGAAGTCCGCCTCGGCGTTCTTCCAACGCCGTTCAGCAAGTCGAACCTGGTTGTCCCCATTCGCAACCACCTGGTCGGCAACGCCTATGTGCTGAGCAACCCCTTCGACTGGAACCTGCTCGAAGCGCTCGACAGGGCGGAGTCCTCTTCGGACTATCGTCTCCTGATCGCCGAACCCGACGTGATCCTGTCGGTGTTCGAGGCGGCCTTCGAGAATGCCCGTCGTCGCATCGAGATCAACCCGCGCGAGCATGGGAGTGCGGTACTCGACGGTGTTGCGGCAGAGCGCAAGCCGGTCACTTTCGTTGCCGATGAGATTCTCGCGCAAGCCGTCCGGCTGCGGGCCGAGGACGTGATCGTCGAGCCCGGCGAGCCACGGACGGAGATTCGGATGAGGATCGACGGGGGGAGCAAGCCGCTGGTCAGCGTGTCGGCGGAGCGTGGGGCGATGATCGTGTCGCGTCTGAAGGCACTTGGTGGCATGGACATAAGCGAGAAGCGCAGGCCTCAGCACGGGGCGCTCGAGGTGGCGTACGGCGACGATGAATACGATCTGGCGTTGACCACCGGCCCCGCAACTGCTGGGGAGAGCCTGTCGGCTCGTCTGATCCCCGTGGGCAGACCGCCGAAGACGCTCGTGGAGCTTGGTATGACCGGTGAGCAGGCGGACACAGTCATGCGAAACCTCGCGCGTCCCCGTGGACTCGTACTCCTTGCCGGTCCCGGCGGTTCGGGCAAGACGACCACAGCGCACGCGGCGCTATCGGCTGTTGCTGGCCCGTCGAGATCTCTCATGACGATCGAGGACCCGATCGAATACCGCATAGCATTCGCGAACCAGCAGCAGATCGACGAACGCTCGGGGATAACATACGACGCCCTTATGGCCTCGGCGAATCGGCGAAACCCGGACCACCTGTTCGTAGGAGAGATAAGGGATTCCGGTATTGCCCGCCTGGTGACCGGCTACGCACGCACGCGACGCCTCGTCGTGAGCACCATGAGCGGCTCAGACTCCGTCGCGGCGCTGGCACGCCTCGAGGAAATGGGCATCAGCCGTGCCGAGATCGTAGAGGGCACGGTCTGCGTAGTCGCACAGCGGCTGCTCCGCCGTGTATGCCCCGCATGTCGGCGCATCGAGCCTCCGACCGAGCAGGAGCGAGCGCATCTCGCGGAGTTCGTGGACGACGTCCCGGGGTCCGTCGCTCATCCTGTCGGTTGCCCGGAGTGCGGGATGTCGGGATACCGAGGCCGTGTGGGCGTGTTCGAGATCCTGCCGATGACGGATGCGATCGCGGGGATGCTCAGGACCGACGCTCCTATCAGCGATGTCGGGGCGGTGATTCGTCAGCGCAGCGGGTGTTCGCTGTGTGAGTCGGCCGTTGAGAAGGTGCGCGAGTATATGCTGGCCCCCGTCGACGTCTACGAGCAGATACTGTCGGAAGCGGGCGATTCGGCGAGGCGCGTGGAGGTTGCCGGCAAAGCCCCAGGTGAGGCCGAGGCGCCTGAGTCAGCCACGCTACTCGTGGTGGACGATTCGGATGACACGCGCGACTTGATCGCGGCGACGCTCAGCCGGGAGGGGTATGAGGTCGTTGTGGCGCGCAACGGAGTGGAAGCACTGCACGTCCTCGGCGCCCGGCACTTCGATCTTGTGTTGTCCGACCTGAACATGCCCCTGATGGGCGGGTTCGACTTGTTCGAGCGCTATAGCCGAGGAGAGTCGGTGCCTGCGGCGGTTCTGTATTCGGCGAGCACGAAGGACTCGGACGAGGTGCGGAGTCTGGAGATGGGAGCAATCGACTACGTGCGTTTGCCGGCGAGTCCCGCGGTCGTGCGGCTACGGGTACGTCGTGCACTGGGAATCGTCCGTTTGCGCCTGCGTGGAGTTCCGGAAGGCACGTAGTCCGTTCTGGTCTTCCTGCATGTCGCACTGTATACTGTCACCTCGGCTCGCCCTGCCGCTTCTGGCTGCGGCGTGCCAACAGTAATGTAGGCCCCGACAACATGTATTGGCAGCTCTGTAGGCGACGACGCGGACCTGTTGGCGACGATTCTGACCTGTAGGCGACGAGTACATGGGTAGGGGTCCCGAGTTCGAAAGGGGCCAACCCGAATGAGTGACGAGTACGAGAACGGCTCGGTTGTAGAGAAGACCGAGTATACCGATGAGGAAATGCATGCTCTCATCGACGGCACGATGACCGACTTCGACGAAGGCGACTTGGTCAGCGGCACGATCGTGAAGGTCGAGCGCGACGAGGTACTTCTCGATATCGGATACAAGTCCGAAGGCGTCATCCCCGCCCGAGAGCTCTCCATCCGCAAGGACGCCAACCCCGGTGACATCGTTTCCGTTGGCGACGCGGTCGAGGCACTTGTTCTCCAGAAGGAGGACAAGGACGGTCGGCTGATCCTCTCAAAGAAGCGTGCGGAGTACGAGCGTGCCTGGACCACCATCGAAGAGAAGTTCAACGTCGACGAGAACGTGTCCGGCGAGGTGATCGAGGTCGTCAAGGGCGGACTCATCCTCGACATCGGCCTGCGCGGCTTCCTGCCCGCATCGCTTGTCGACCTTCGCAGAGTCAAGGATCTCGCTTCGTTCCTCGGCGATACGCTCGAGGCGCGTGTCATAGAAATGGACCGCAATCGCAACAACGTAGTGCTCTCCCGCCGCGTGGTGCTGGAAGAGGGTCGCAAGGAAGAGCGCGCCGCTATCCTGGGCAAGCTGGCCAAGGGCCAGATTCTCCCTGGTGCTGTCTCCAGCATCGTGGACTTCGGTGCATTCGTGGACCTCGGCGGCATCGACGGACTCGTGCACATCTCCGAGCTGTCATGGAGCCACGTCAATCACCCGTCCGAGGTCGTCAAGGTCGGCGACGAGGTCAACGTCCAGGTTCTCGAAGTGGACATGGACCGCGAGCGCATCTCGCTCGGACTCAAGCAGACCACCGAGGACCCGTGGAAGCAGCTCGTCAAGAAGTTCCCCGTCGGGTCGATCATCGAGGGAACCGTTACGAAGCTCGTGCCGTTCGGGGCGTTCGTGGAACTCGGCGATGGCGTTGAGGGTCTCGTGCACATCTCCGAGATGGCGCGCGGCCACGTCGAGACTCCTGAGCAGGTCACCGCGGTCGGCCAGAACGTTCACATCAAAGTTATGGACGTCGATCTCGACCGCCGCCGCATCTCGCTTTCGATGCGCGCCGCCGGTGAGGCGCTCGGTACCGTGATCGAGATGCCCGCTCGCGAGGACGCCGAAGAAGGCGCCGAGGAGGCCGTGGCCGAGGTTGAGGCCACCGAGGCTGTCGAAGGTGCTGAAGAGGCCGTTGAGGTCGAAGCTGCAGAAGTCGCCGAAGCTGAAGAGGCCGTTGAGGTCGAAGCTGAAGAAGTCGCCGAAGCTGAAGAGGCCGTTGAGGTCGAAGCTGAAGAAGTCGCCGAAGCTGCAGAAGTCGCCGAAGCTGAAGCAGTCGCCGAAGCTGAAGAGGCCGTTGAGGTCGAAGCTGAAGAAGTCGTCGAGGAGCCCGAGGTCGCGGAAGAAGCCGCCGAGGAAGCCGCCGAAGAAGTCGTCGAAGCCGAAGAGCCCGAGGTCGCCGAAGAGCCTGAAGACAAAGAGTAGCTCCGGGTCGTTTCGCGACCGGATGAGTTCGATTCGGGGCCGGGTGGCGCGTAGCGCGACTCGGCCCCTTTGTTCGAGTGGGGGGTTCGTATGTACATCGTCGCACTGACGGGCGGGATAGGGGCGGGGAAGACCGTCGCAGCGGACCTCTTCCGTGAGCGCGGAGCTGTGGTGCTTGACCTTGATGACGTGGCGCGCCGCCTTCTGTCTCCAGGCAACGATGTGTACAGCGAAGTCGTTGCCGCATTTGGCGAGGATCTCGTGGACGAGTCCGGCGAGTTCGACCGACCCGCTCTGGCCTCGCGCGCGTTTTCGTGCCACTCCAACGCAACGCTCCTCAACGCCATCGTCCACCCCGCGATTGCGCGGGATGTGCTCCCGGGTCTCACGGAGATGGGGTTGCTCCAGAACCCTCCTGCGATCGTCGTGCTGGTGGTGCCGATGCTTGTCGAGGCTCCAGTCTTCGGCGAGATCGCAGACGTCATCCTCGCGGTTACCGCAGACGAGGAGGAGCGCATCGCACGCGCCGCCCGGAGGGGAATGGATGAGGCCGACGTCCGCCGACGCGTGGAGTGTCAGGCCACAGATGCGCAGCGGCGCGCTATCGCGGACCACGTCATCGATAACAACGGCACGATTGACGAGTTCCTCCACTCCCTGGGTGAGTTCTGGGACGGGGTGGTGTTGCGTGCGCCGTAGCAGCGTCCTTGCGCCGTACCGATTGGTGATCGGCGGAGTGGTCCTGCTGCTTGCAGCCCTGACGTTCCTGTTCCTTCGTGGGCCAGGCTTCTTCCAGCGCTACTACTACCCGCTCGAGCATGCTGAGGCGATCGAGCGTTCTGCCATTCGGCACAAGGTCAGCCCGTACCTGATTGCTGCCATCATCGACTCAGAGTCCGGCTGGGATGTTTCGACGCGTTCGAGCGCTGGCGCCGTCGGCCTCATGCAGGTCATGCCTTCGACTGCCGAGGAGTTGCGCGCCAAGGAGGCAGTCGCCCCCGGACTGGCTGCAGGCGACTTGTCAGACCCGGATGTCAATATTGAACACGGTACTGCCTATTTTCGCTATCTGGTTGAGCGGTATCACGAAGTGGAGATAGCGCTCGCGGCCTACAACGCCGGGATTGCGAACGTGGATTCGTGGGTAGAGGGCGGGCAAGACATCAGAGACGAGATCGAGTTTCCGGAGACGAGGCACTTTGTTCTGCGGGTATCGCGAGCCAGGGACGTCTACGAGAGGCTATACCCGGGGTCTTTCCCGGAATGGAGGACAGGGACCGACGATGAGTGAGCGCGCAATGCATGTGGTGTCGCCGTTCGAGCCAGCCGGCGACCAGCCCCGGGCGATAGACGAGCTTGCCGAGGGCGTTGAGAGCGGGCTGCGCCACCAGACGCTGCTCGGTGTGACCGGTTCGGGCAAGACATTCACGATGGCGAAGCTCGTGGAACGCGTCCAGAAGCCGACTCTCGTGATGGCTCCGAACAAGACGCTTGCAGCGCAACTGGCCGCGGAGCTGCGCGAGACGCTCCCTGACAATGCGGTGGTGTACTTCGTCTCCTACTACGACTACTACCAGCCCGAAGCGTACATGGCGACCACCGACACGTTCATCGAGAAGGATGCCACAATCAATGCCGAGGTCGAGAAGCTGCGCCATGCTGCTACGGCGGCCTTGCTCTCCCGGCGTGATGTTGTCGTGGTCGCGAGCGTGTCATGCATATACGGTATCGGCTCGCCCGAAGACTACGCTGGCATGGCGGCCTTCCTGGCGGTCACAAAGGAGTACGACCGCGACCAACTTATCCGCGACCTCATCGACATTCAGTACGACCGTAACGACTTCGATCTCACGCGGGGGACCTTCCGTGTTCGTGGCGACGTCGTCGATGTCTTTCCGCCATACGCCGACAATCCGGTGCGTGTGGGCTTCTTCGGCGACGAGATTGAGTCAATTGCAGAGGTCGACGGTCTCACCGGGGAGGTTCGGACCGAGTTCGACGCACTTCCAATATGGCCGGCCACACACTACGTGACGGCTCCGGACAAGCTGCAGGCAGCGGTGCAGACCATCCGAGCAGAGCTGGAGGAGCGGCTCGGCGAGTTCAAGGCGGAGGGCAAGCTTCTCGAGGCTCAGCGCCTTGAGATGCGCGTGAGCTACGACCTCGAGATGCTCGAGAACATCGGCTTCTGCAGCGGCATCGAGAACTATTCGCGGCACCTGGACGGACGGGAATCGGGGGAACCACCGAACACACTCATCGACTACTTCCCCGAGGACTTTCTGTGCATAATCGATGAGTCCCACGTGACCGTGCCTCAGATCGGCGGGATGTACGAGGGGGACAGGTCTCGCAAACTCACGCTCGTCGAGCATGGTTTTCGGCTACCTAGCGCTTTGGACAATCGTCCTTTGCGGTTCGATGAGTTCGACCAGCGTATCCGGCAGTTCATCTACGTCTCAGCGACTCCGGGCAATTACGAGGCCCGGGTTTCCGAGCGCGTGGTCGAGCAGATAATCCGGCCGACCGGTCTCATCGACCCGGAGGTAGTTGTGCGTCCCGTTAAGGGGCAGATCGACGATCTCATCGGCGAGGTGAAGCAGCGTGTCGAGCGCGACGAGCGTGTGCTCGTGACCACGCTGACCAAGCGCATGGCCGAGGATCTCACCGAGTACCTCTTCGAGAACGGAGTCAGAGCGCGCTACCTTCACGCCGACATCGGCACGATGGAGCGCATCGAGATCCTGCGGGATCTGCGGCTTGGGGAGTTCGACTGTCTCGTTGGAATCAACCTGTTGCGTGAAGGGCTCGACCTGCCCGAAGTCTCGCTGGTTGCCATTCTGGACGCGGACAAGGAGGGCTTCCTGCGCAACGCGCGCTCACTCATCCAGACTATCGGGCGGGCAGCGCGCAATGTCTCAGGCCAGGTCATCATGTACGCGGACAACGTGACCGACTCCATGCGCACAGCAATCGAAGAGACGGATCGCCGGCGCACGATCCAGACCGCCCACAATGTCGAACACGGTATAGAACCGCAGACCATCCGCAAGGCGATCAGCGACATCGTCCAGTATGTTCGAGAAGGTGCCACGAATCTCACCACCGCAGCGGAGACTGCCAAGGAACTTGCGGCCCTCCCGCGCGACGAGGTGCTACGTCTGGTGGCCACGCTCGAAGAGGATATGGTCACCGCTTCCGAGGCGCTCGACTTCGAATCGGCGGCCAGACTTCGCGATCAGGTGGTCAAGCTCAAGACCGAGATCGAGAGTTCGAGTGCCGACCAGGTGCTCGACCGCCTGAAACAGGGTGCACGCCGCGGCTCGGAGTATGGCCGCCGCAAGCGTCGCAAGTAGACTCCGTGTACCGCCGCGTAATGCTGTCCGGCTAGGGACTCGCCAACTCGAGAATGTCGGTGTACGTCTGGGCGGAGACGCTGGCCGTCCCGCCGGTGACGATGACATCCAGCCGCTGGTCGGCGTAGGCGCTCAGGTGGTTGCCCACGGCCGCCGGAACGCCTGTCGGGCGCACGAGCACGGTTGCCGCTCGCAGTCTGGCTCCGAGGACGGACGCTGCCAGCGCATCCGGGTAGTCACGTCCCGTTGCGACGACGACCCGCCGGGGCCACAACCCTTGAGTGATGCCGTACTGCGCGACTGCAGCGGACACTTCATAGCGGTCGAGCCCGTCGATGCGTTCGGTGGCGCCCACCTTGGCTGCAACTGCCGGCTTCATGCTCGTCGTACCGCCAAGGACGATGACGCTTCCCGCGCCTACTTCGGCCAACGAGCTTGCAGTTGCTGCGGGAACGACATCATGGTAGGTCAGCAGAATGGGCGCGCCTTGCCAGGCAGCGAGGGGGCCAACCGAGAGAGCGTCGGCAAACGCGTAGCCATTCGCCACATAGACGGTCTCAGGTGGGCCCGCCTCGGCGCGCAGGCGGGACGCCACTTTGCGTGCCGTCTCGAAGCGATCTTCGCCGGAGATGCGCTCGATGCTCTTGATGCCGGCTCTGCCGAGGGCGGTCTCGACATCCTTGCTGACGCTGGCCTTGCCGCCAACGATGACGGCCTTGGTGGCCTTGAGATTGCCCTTAATGGTGGTTCGCGTTGCGGTTGGCAATTCCGAGAGCTTCGTGAGCAGGATGGGAGCGCCGAGTGCTTTCGCGAGGGGCGCGGCAACAAGGGCATCTGCGGCTTTCTCGCCCGATGCGATCACCACGGTCGAGCACCCTTGAGGAAACCCGTACTTCGCGATCTCCGCCGCAGTGCCGTACCGGTCTTCGGCGGCCAGTCTCCGTCCCCGGAGCGTGAAGTCGTTGCCGAGCGGTCCTGAGTCCCCCCAGAGGAACATGCCGAGCGCTTCGATAGAAGGCTCGTTGTTCCATTCGGTGAAGAGTATCTGGTCGTCTTCCTGACCGTCCGTGACCAGGTGAATCTCGTGATAGAGGAGACCGTCGAGGCCGGGATCGATGATGCCCTCATTGGTCCAGCTGGCTCCGTTGTCCGCCGAGACGTACTTGGTGATCCTTCCACCGCAGTCTTCGTAGGTCCGGTCTCCGCCGCCCGTGCCGTCGGTCCCACCGAGTTCGAAGTACGCGGTGAGCGTCCCGTCGGGTTCTAGGCGCCACGCGCCGCAGTCGAAGAAGTGGTCAGTCGTGCAGATGTCGGTGATCGTCCACCCGGAGCCGTTCCAGCGGGCGAACCGCCATCGGTACGACGACGGACCTGAGCCTCTACCCTGAAGCCACATCACACAGGGCACACTGGTCCCGTCTTCGCCGGCCAGCGAGAAGTTGGTGTAGTCGAGGGGATCTTTCATGATCACGCACGAGGTCGCCTCGGCTGACGTCATCGGGATCGGCAGCGCATCGCCTGCAGCGTTGCGCCAGACCTCGTTCGAATCACGTTTCATGTAGTAGACGTTGTGCCGTCCCCAGGTTCCTGCGTAGTACTCGTACCAGTTCACGTTCATCCACGCGACGTGGATCGTGTTGTCCGGTCCCTCGCGGAAGGCCGGGTACTCGCCGATAGGGTAGTCGCCGTGGAATATGTCGCTCTCTTTGGTCCAGCCCGTTGTCGTGGCGGTCTGGGACCGTACGATCCACGCGGCCGGGCTCTTCCTCCGATAGAACAGCGTGCCCGTTCCCTCCTCGGTGCGCACGAGCTGCGGATATGTGGTGGTGCTGCCGAGAGTCTCGCCGGCCCCCCACTTGTCGATGCGCAGGGGGTACTTCGAGATCGACTGCAGCAGCGGCTGGTGATGTGGGCCGAAGAAGACGTGGATGTACCCGCCTCGATCGACGAATATCGCCGGCGCGCCGTGGGAGTCTTGGGTGTTCGGGTTGTCGCCGACACGGTATGGGCCGGACCAATTCCCCGAGACGTGGTCGTAGGAGGACACGTATGGATCGAGTCCGATGCCCTGGTATGCCACGTAGGTCACGTCCCCAACGCGCACGGCCTGCGGCTGGTTCACGATCATGCCCATGACCGCGTTCTTTGGCGCGTCCTTCACGAAGAAGTCCTGGTGTACGGCAGTTGCGGAGGCGACGAGCGAGCCGGCGAGCAAACACGTCCCCAAGCACAGTGCCAGTACCCGACCCGATGTCCTGCGTGCCTGTGCTGCGAGTGACCATCTCACGGTATCGGCTGCTCCTCTATTCGAACCACGTTCCCGGACAGTATTCCGAGCCAGTATGCGTGTGTGTCGGAAGCCGCCGTGCCAACCCATTCGGAGACGGCGATAGTGCCCGGCGGGTCTCCTCGGTCCATTACCAAGGCGTTTGGATCGACCAGATAGCGGACTGACTCCTTCACGTCGTTATACACCACATTAGCTGACGGGTCGTTTGGCGCGGGCGGCGCGTTCTCGTCAATCGGATACATCTCGATCGGGTCAATCACGATCTCAACTCGTGCGCCGCTCACTATCACATCGGTGACGAGTGCCAGGATCGTCGTTTCCGGTACCGGTGTTCTGCCAGGGGAGTCCCCCGGTGACGTCGGAGCGGCTGGCTCGCCGTCCCGGTGGGCTGTCTTGTCCTGGGGCATGTCGCTCTCAGCCGAGGTGCTCCCGACATCGGTAGCCGTCGACTCTGCGGGGTTGGCAGCGCGCGAGGTCTCGCTTCGGCTCCGGTTGGCCAGCAGGGCGATGCCGAGGACGGCAACCAGTGCGAGGGCGAGCAAGGCAAACACGAACTTGCGTGCGCTGGATTCCACGAAACCTCCTTGGCAAGTGTCCTCGGCGAGGATTCTACACGCTCGGAGTGCAACAGCGGGGTCGGGGCAGTCCCGACCTTCAACTGTGCGGAAGCGAGCCGAGTGCGGACTACGCTGGCTCTACGACGCGGACGATGCCCGCGTCCCCGTCGACTTCGACGATGTCACCGGTCCGGATGAAGTGTGTCGCAGGACCGACGTTGACGACGGTGGGGATGCCGTATTCGCGGGCGATGATCGACCCGTGTGAGAGGAGCCCGCCCATGTCCACCACGATTCCGGCGGCAGTCAGGAACAACGGCGCCCAGCCCGGGTCGGCGTACGGGGCGACCAAGATCTCGCCGGGCAAGACGCGCTGGTCATCGGCTGCGTCCCGGATGACGCGCGCGGGTCCGCGAGCCGTGCCGCGTGCGACGCCCAGACCCGTGAACTCGCCGTCGCTGTCTACACGCAACAGGTCCTTCTCGCCCGCGTCCCATTCGCCGATGACGACGGGGGGCGGCGTGACCGACCGGTTGCGCGCGTCCTCGGCCCTGCGCCGTGCAATGATCGGTCGCGCGTCGATCTCGCCAGTGCGCACCTGCTCGACCTCGTCCCATCGCAGGAACCAGATGTCGTCGGCGCGTCCGACAACACCTCGTTCGGCCAGTCGCGCTCCGAGGGCGAGCAGCGTGATGCGAATCGCGTAGATGTATCGAACGCCCTCGCTCTTGACGTTCTCACGCGTTGCCGCGCCTTCCCGTGCCGACTTCGTGAGTCGGGCGAACGCCGCGCGTTTCATCGGATTGCGGATGCGCCGGGCGCAAGAGCTCTCGAGCGCCCGAGCCTCCTCGGCACGATGCTGCTGGTCGCGGCGCGGGTCGAGCATCTGCATGTCTTCCAGGTAGCCGAGGACAGTGGTCAAGACGTAGTCGGGGCGGTCACGCCAACGAGGGTTTGCGAACTCGAACTCGCCGCGGGAATGGTGACCATGCCGGTTCATGAACTCGTCCCACATGCCAAGGAAGATGGTTGCTGACTCCGAACCCTTGGTGCCCGAAGCCTCGAGCATCTCCCGTGCCGCACTCCAGGACTCCGCGTCCGCAAGGATGTCCTCGACCGTCGGGTGCACGCGGGAATAGGCGCCGAGGTCCCACATCGATCGTCCCGCCTCCGCAGAGGCAAGGCCGCCTTGGCCAGCCAGCAATCCGTTCGCTGTCGAACCCGTCGTGTCGTCAAGCCACCGCCTGCACGCGGAGGACAGGCTCGAGAACTGGACCATCGCCATGCCTGCGAATCCGAGCATACCGGAAATCGTCTCCAGGCCGCCGACGAGTCCGTCCGCGAGAGCGGTCGCGTTCGCCTCATCGATTCCGGACGAGACCTCGTCAATCGCCTTGTGGGCCGTCTGCCTCAGCCGGACTGTGAAGCGACGGGCCCTGCGGGGTCTGAACCGCCATGCCCACAGCATCAGGCGCGGCACGCCAACCACAAGACGCCATCTTGAGGTCAGAACCTCGTCCGTGTTCCCGGACAGGGCGTCAGGTGGCAGCTCTATGTAGGACTGCATTCCGCCGAGGAGTCTCTCGGCATCCATCGTCGACGCAAACGGGAGCGCCCGGAAGCTGCGGCTGATGAGCGATAGGTTGAAGTAGGCTCTCCCGGCGACGAGCCCGATGACTCGTCGTGCGTCGATTCGCACCCCGAGGTCTCCAAAGAGCCCGTCGAACAGCTCCTGTACGAATCGGTAGATCACCGACCACGTCATCGGCGTAATCACGTCCGGCAAGATCTCACCGGTGTTGAGGTTGGACCACACAGTCCTGCTGGCGCTATCGTCCCCCGGGGAAGCTTCAGTGGAGGAAACGTCGATCGTCGTGATCGGTCTGGCCTGGAGTACCCACAGCTGTCCGGTCTCGTACGCCCACTCGACATCAGCCGACGTGCCGATGACCTTCTCGGCGCGAAGTGACATCCGCGCCACGGCTAGGGCCGTGGCGTCGTGGATGGCGGGTCGTTCGGCACGTGAGGAGGTCACGAAGTGCTCCCGGGAGCGTTCATCCTCTGTGACTGCGACCTCGATGTCCTTTCGTGTCACCGAGCGGTCTAGGAGCTCGAGGTCCGGAAGGGAGAAGATGTGGCGGTCTGGTGTCACTTTGCCCGAGACGACACCCTCCCCGAGACCGACGCAGGATTCGACGATCACGCGTCGCGCGCCGCTGACCGGATCGGCGGTGAAAGCGACTCCGGCAGCTTCGGCCGGAACAAGCCGCTGCACTATGACGGCCATCGCGGCGTTCTCGTGCGCGATGCCTGCACGCACGCGGTACTGGAAGGCAGATATGGACCACAGGGACGCCCAGCAGTGTTTCACGCGCTCCAATGTCTCATTCGTGGAGGTTGCGAAGTACGTTCCGTGCTGTCCGGCGAAGGAGTGCGACGCGAGGTCCTCGGCGAGTGAAGATGAGCGTACGGCGACCGGGAGCTTTCGCATCGCGGCATGCAACTCGGATATGTCGGTGGCGAGGGCGGCATCGAGGGGTTCGGCGATGATGGCCCGTCGCACCTCGGCAAGCACGCTGTCAACCGCAGGTGCGGCCAGCATTCCCGTGCGAGAGGAGCCGAGCTCGCGAAGACGTGACTCGATGAAGGTGAGAAGCCCGGAACCGCGCACGTGAGTGAGGTAGACCGAGGCGGGGACGACGAATCCCTCGGGTACGGGCAGTCCCGACGAGGCAAGCCGGGCCAGCATGGCGGCCTTGGGCCCCATCTCTTCGGGCACGTACGCGGTTAGTGGAAGCAACATGCGGCCTCCATGGTTATTTCGGGGCTCCTGAGGTATTGGTGCCCGTTTCTTGGTATCGGCATGCCGGGCGTGTCGCCTGACATGCCGAAGGTGTATAGTCATCATATGAGCGAACGTGCATATGATGCGGACTCCACGGGCGACCTTTGCGAAGCGGTCGTGTCTGACGAGGCGGCGGTCTCTGCGGCGCGCAAGCACGTCCCCGGAGACGAGAGGGTTGCAGCCACCGCAGCGATGTTCGCAGCGCTGGCCGATCCCACCCGCCTGCGCATCCTGCTTGCGCTCGGATGCTGCGAGCTGTGCGTGTGCGATCTCACCGCGTTGACCGGCATATCCCAGTCGGGCGTGAGTCACCAGCTCAGGTTCCTTCGCGATCTTCGGCTCGTGGCGTTTCGTCGGGACGGGAAGCGGGCCCTCTACCGCCTGACCGACGACCATGTCGCCACTTTGCTTGCGCAGGGTGTTGCCCACGCCGAGGAGCGGGAGACGGAGGGTCCGCGGTGAGACGTGACGCGGGCACGACCTCGTCCGGGATGGACACGCGCGAGATACCCGTGCTGATCCCGTCGCCCGAGCACTGCAGCGCCTGTACGCTCAAGCTCGAGGAGGCCGTCGGAGCGCTGTCTGGCGTGGGTTCGGTTCAGATAGACTCCGCCGCCTCCGTGCTCAAGGTGACCATCGACACGTCGCAGCTCTCCTTGGCGGACCTGGTGTCGGAGGTGGAACGGCTCGGACACGAGGTGGCGAACGCGGTGGGACACGTCGCCTACCGCATCACCGGTCTCGATTGCCCCGACTGCGCCCGCACGGTGGATGTGTCCGTCGACCACCTGGACGGCGTCCTGTCGGCCTCCTTGAACTTCGCCAGCGGCACGCTTCTAGTGGAGTACGACCCGTCGGTGGATCCACGGCCTGACATCGTCGCACTCGTGCGGCGCATGGACTACGGCATCGAGTCGCTCGGGGACGCCGCGGGGCGGCCGGTGGCGGAATTCCGACTCGGCGGGTTGGATTGCCCGGACTGCGCGACCAAACTGCGCGACCGCATCGGCGGCGTGTCCGGTGTGAGCGAGGCCTCGCTGGACTTTGCGACGGCGCGGCTGCGCGTCGGCTACGACCCCGCCGTCACTTCTCCGGAAGCCCTTGTCCGAGCCATTTCCGGTGCGGGCTACGCGGTTGAGCTCGTCAGGGGCGCTGACACCGGGGCGGCTCGCGGGCCAACGTGGTGGGAGATTCGCCGAGGAGATGTTGCAGCGACCGCAAGTGGCGTGCTCATCGCCATCGGGTGGCTTCTGGGCCGGATGGGCGACCCCTGGCAGATGGCGTCGGTGGTTGCCTTCGCGCTTGCGATCGCGTCCGGAGGGGCGCTCGTCTTCCGCCGAGCGCTCATGTCGCTGGCGGCCCGTTCGCTCGACATGAGCGTGCTCATGAGCGTGGCTGTCATCGGTGCTGCGGCGCTGGGAGATTGGCTCGAGGGAGCCACGGTTGTGTTCCTGTTCGCGGTGGGAGGTCTGCTTGAGTCCCGGTCCCTCGGGCGGACTCGCAGATCCATCCGCGATCTGATGGACCTATCCCCGGAGACGGCACGTGTCGTGCGTGACGGTCTCGAGTTTGAGCTCTCACCGTCGGAAGTCGTCCCCGGGGACCGTGTGCGGGTACGCCCGGGCGAGCGGATTCCTCTCGACGGGACGGTCGTCGAGGGGTCGTCGGCGGTGGATGAATCACCCATCACGGGTGAGTCGGTGCCGGTTGTGAAGAGCACGGGGACCCCGGTGTGCGCGGGCACCCTGAACACGATGGGGCTGCTCGAGGTCGAGGTGACCGCGCGAGCTGGCGAGTCGACGCTTTCCCGCATCATCTACCTCGTGGAGGACGCACAGGCGCGCCAGGCCCCCTTCCAGCGACTCGTCGACCGCTTCACGCGCTACTACACCCCCGCGGTCGTAGGGTTCGCCGCGGCGATCGCGGTACTGCCGCCTGTCCTTGGCGGACTGCTTGGCCAATCGTGGGGCTCGCCCCAGGAATGGATCTACCGCGCACTCGTGCTCCTCGTGGTCGGATGTCCGTGTGCGCTTGTCATTTCGACTCCGGTGGCCGTGGTCAGCGCGATCACCCGCGCCACGCGAGATGGCGTGCTCGTCAAGGGCGGCGCATTCCTGGAAATGGCGCCTCGCATCGCCGCTGTGGCGTTCGACAAGACCGGGACGATTACCGAAGGCCGCCCGGATGTGGTCGAAGTAGTGCCCGTCGCAGATCTCGACGAGAGCGGCGTACTTGGCCTGGCCGCACGGCTTGAGGCACACTCCACCCACCCCTTGTCTGCGGCGGTGCTGCGCGCGGCAGGCCCGGTTGTTTCCGAGATACCCGACGACCTGCGAGAGATTCCCGGTCGCGGCTTGCTCGGTCGCATCGCCGGGCAGGTCTACGGTGTTGGAAGCTCTCTCCTCGCCGAGGAGTACGGCTTCATGACACCCGCGGTCGCGGTGGCGGTCGAGCGGCTCGAGAAGGCAGGGTCTACGGCGCTGATCGTGGGGCTTGCGGGCGAGAATCCCGCTCCGATCGGAGTCATCGGTGTGGCCGATCGCGTCCGCCCCGGTGCGGCAGCAGCCGTGGACCGGTTGAAGGCGCTTGGCGTGCGCCACCTTGTGATGCTGACGGGGGACAACGAACGGACTGCCGAAGCGGTGGCGGCGAGTGTCGGACTGAGTGAGTACCGTGCGCGCTTGCTGCCTCAGGACAAGATTCGGGTCATCGAGGAGCTGCGCGAGCGCTACGGACCGGTCGCGATGATTGGGGACGGCATCAACGACGCGCCTGCGCTCGCGCGGGCCGACATCGGGATCGCGATGGGCGCGGCCGGCAGCGACACGGCGCTCGAGACAGCCGATGTCGCGCTCATGTCAGACGATCTCGGGGCGGTGCCGTCATTCCTTGGCCTGGGAAGGCGCACGGTTGCGAACATACGGCAGAACGTCTGGGTTTCCGTAGGCGTGAAGGCGATAGTGCTGGTGGCGGCGGTTGCGGGCTATGCGCCGCTGTGGCTTGCGGTCTTCGCCGACACCGGAGTCGCATTGCTCGTCATCCTCAACGGGCTCAGGCTGCTACGTGCGGGCCGATTCGCTTGAAAGCTCGTCCGCTGAGTGCCAGCGCTGCGGCGGCAAGGGCCATGAGAGCCGAACTGACCCAGAACGGCGCGGTGTGCGATACCGTATCCCAAAGCAGTCCCGCGACACTGCTCGCCGGCAGCGCGGCGAGCCCCAGTGCGAAAGTGTAGCTCCCGATTGCTGTGGCGCAGGTCTCGGGGGGAACGAGATCGACCACGAAGGCCCGCGCCATACCCTCGGTCATGGCGTACGGCACGCCGTACAGCGCGAAGAGCACCCACGGCGCCCATGCCGAGGACATCGCAGCGAACCCGGCATAGACGACCGCGTACAGGGCGAAACCGCCGACGAGCACCGGTCGCCTGCCGATGCGGTCGGAGATGGTGCCGATGTGCATTGCCAGCGATGCACCGACAACGTTGAAGGTGAAGTACGAGAGCGGGATCAGTGCCGGTGCGAGCCCGAGATCCTGGGCGCGCAACACGAGCATGGCATCGGAGGAGTTGCCCAGGGCGAATACCGCTGAGATGGTGGTGAAGACTCCGAAGGGCAGCCCCAGATTGCGGAATCGGAGCCGGGGCCGCCCTCGCGTCTCGGGAGACGCTGGTCGGTCGCGAACAGCGAGTAGTAGGACGACGATGGCGAGAGAACCAGGGATGGCCGAAAGCCAGAAGATCGTCCGGTAGCCATCGGGGACGAAGGTGAGCACTGCCCACGCGATGATCGGGCCGATCGCTGCGCCGACGGTGTCCAGCGCCCGGTGCATACCGAACGCGCGACCTCTCAGTTCAGGGGGCGCTGAGTCGGCGATGAGCGCGTCGCGGGGAGCGGTGCGAATACCCTTGCCCAACCGGTCGGCGAAACGCAGCAGCAGAACCGCCGGCCACGAACCCGTGATCGCGAGCAAGGGCTTCATCACGTTGCTCAGGCTGTAGCCAAGGAGAATGAGGGGGCGACGGCGCTGGGTGCGGTCGGAGAACCAGCCGGAGGCGACCTTGGTGAGCGACGCCGTGGCCTCGGCGATCGACTCGATGATGCCTATAGCGGTGACCGGAGCACCCAAGACGTTGACCAGGAAGAGCGGGAGCACAGGGTACACGAGTTCCGAGGACGCGTCGGTGAGCAGGCTCACGATTCCAAGAGCGCGGACATTGCGCAGCTTGTGCGGCGTCCCGTCAACACTGTCGGTGGTGTCGTTCGGCGCGCCCATTGCCCCCTCCTTGGCGCTCTTCGATAGAATGCTACATGATAGCGTTCGGGTCGGGGTGAGGACGTTGCCGACCGGCTGAGCGCATTCCGGAGTGACGGGAGGGCCAACCTGCCCATCTGAGCATTCTTGGAATGCGCGGTAGGGAGTCGGGCTGCGGTGTCGAACACTATGAATGCCGGGTATGTCGTGCGCCGGCGACTCAAGGGCAAGTGGCGGGCGCTATTGACGGAAACGCCTGCAAGCAGGCCAAATGAGAATACGAAGCGGAGTCACGGCCTCGGGGAGCATTGGGGGATTCTATGAATCTGGTCCAGTTCAACATCTGGCTCGATACGGTTTTCACTATCATCTATGTGTGTGTGTGGCTGTTCCTCGCGTGGCACTTCTCGATGTCGATCATCAAAGGACGCTTCCGCAAGAGCTTCATCGAGGGACACTGGCCCGAGCACGACAGCCGTCCTCCGGGGCTACCCAAGTTCATCCACGCTCAGCACATGTTCATGATGATCTTGCTCGGCATCTCCGGCATGTACATCCGCTTCCCATACTTCAGCGGTGGCCGCATCGCGATGCGCTACATCCACTACTTCGCGATGATCGTCGTGACGATCAACCTCGTGTGGCGTGTCTGGTACGCGTTCTACTCCAAGGCCCGCGACTACAAGGAGTTCGCGATCGGCAAGAAGGACGTCGCGAGTCTTGGCGGGATTCTCAAGTACTATGGCTACCTCAGCAATGAGAAGCCGCACGTGGCGAAGTACAACGTTGCGCAAAAGGCGGTCTACGACATATTCCTCCTCATGATGGTGCTGATGGCGTTCACGGGATTCGCGCTCGTCACGAAGCAGTTCATCTTCGGCTACAGCCCGCGCGACCTCCTTGTCGGCTGGTGGCTCGGTGCGCTTGTAGGTAGCACGGACCTGGCCGGTTGGTATGCGCGCATGCTCCACTACGTTCTCAACTGGGTCTTCATTATCATGACTACGATGCATGTCTACCTGTCTGCGACCATCGACATCCCGTGCACGCTCGACTTCTTCGGGCTCAAGGAGCTGCCGGTGAATCCGGACGCGTATGGGCACGGCCCCGGCCACGACGATCACGGGGACTCCGATCACAACACGCCACCGACCTTCCCCGCGCCGGTGCAGCACTACTAGCTCGCGTTCGTCGAGAACGGTTCCGGCCCGCATCGGCATCCGCCGGTAGCGGGCCGGACCTTTGAGCGTGGGGGTTGCTATGGTGAACGACGACTTCATGCGGTCTATGGGCGAGACGAATGCGGACACACAGGCATTCGTCGATGGACTTGCGAGCAGGATCGCCAAGGAGAAGGAGCGCCTGGAGGCATCTCTCGCTTCGGGAGAGGTAGAGCCGGTCGGAGGTCGAGCCGACCTCGGTGCGAAACTCGATGACCTGCAGTTCGAGGTCTCGGAACTGCGGGGTATGCTCGAGTCCATGCGCGCGTCGCTTGACTCCCTGACGGACAGCGACCACGAGTAGCGCGAACACGCGGGGTCAGGTCGCCAGGGACTCCGCAGCGAGTTCGGCAGGGGACAAGACCGCATTCAGGCTTCCGGTGCGGTAGCCCTCGAGGTCTTGCGCCACAAATGAGAAGCCAGCCGCCTTTATCGCCGCCGTGACGCTGTCGCGGTTCTCCCACGCCGACTGCATCTCATCGGGCTCCACTTCGAGCCGTGCGACCTCACCGTGCGCGCGCACCCGGAACTGGCGCAGTCCGAGATCGCGGAGCGCGGATTCAGCCGCGGCAACCATGTGCAGCCGTTCCTCGGTGATCTCCTCACCGTAGGGGAAGCGGGACGCCAGGCACGCCATCGAAGGCTTGTCCCAGTTGGGCAGGCCAAGGAGCTGCGCAACCTCGCGTATCTCCTGCTTGGTGAACCCGACCTCACGCAGGGGGCTCACGATTCCGTACTCGCGAGCCGCACGGTTACCCGGCCGGTGGTCCGCCAGATCGTCGACATTCGAGCCGTCGGCCACGATTCCGAGCCCGAGGTGGTCGGCGAGTGTTCTTAGAAGGCCGAAGAGCTCGGACTTGCAGTGGTAGCAGCGGTCCGGCGAGTTGGCGCGAAACGCTGGGTCAACGAGCTCGTAGGTCTCCACCTCGTGCAATCGAAGCCCTAGGTCACGGGCCACGCGCCGCGCGCACTCGACTTCGCTGTCGGGGTACGTGTCTGAGATCGCAAGGACTGCGAGGCAGTTGCGGCCAAGTGCTACGTGGGCGCTGAATGCTAGAAGCGTCGAATCGACTCCGCCGCTGTACGCCACCATGACGCTGTCCATCTCCGCGAGAAGTTGCAGCAAAGCGTCGTACTTGGCGATCGGACTCACGAGTGTGGAGCCTCTCCCAGTTCCGGCAGATGGGGGGTTCAGTATAGTCCCTTCGGTTGCTGCCGTGACCTGACCGCGTGGGTCTTTCCGAACAGCGGCGGCATTTCCCCGAAGAGCGGGAGAGTTGCTGCCAAGCGCGAAGCAGGGCACGATAGACGGGAAGGTGAAGTAGTCCAGATATGCGACTGGCAACGCTTTGGGAGGCGGCATGACGGACAACGGTTTGGACAAGGGATTCGAGCACCTGGCTTCCGAGGAGAGCGTCTTCGCACCACGCGAAGACATTGCGCGCGATGCGATCGTCGGGAGCATGGAACGCTACCAGGAGCTCTACCAGCGCTCTCTCGATGATCCGGACGGTTTCTGGGGGGACATGGCGAGAGAGCATCTCACCTGGATCGAGCCGTTCAAGACCGTAGGGAGCGGCGACTTCGAGAAGCTGGACTACACGTGGTTCGACGGTGGGAAGCTGAACGTCTCGGCCAACTGCCTTGATCGGCATCTCGGGACATGGCGTCGCAACAAGGCGGCTCTCATCTGGGAAGGTGACGACGGGAGTACGCGGACGTTCACCTATCAGCACCTGCACCATGAGGTCTGCAAGTTCGCGAACGTTCTACGCAAGAAGGGTGTCGAGAAGGGCGATCGTGTGGCCATCTACCTCCCGATGGTCCCCGAGCTTCCGATCGCTATGCTGGCGTGCACGCGGATCGGCGCCATCCACTCGGTGATCTTCGGCGGGTTCAGTTCCTCGGCGCTCAAAGGGCGCATCCAGGACTGCGGCGCCAGATTGCTCATCACGGCAGACGAAGGCATTCGCGGCGGCCGCAAGGTGCCGCTCAAGGTCGCCGCCGACGAGGCGCTGTTCGAGTGCCCGAGCGTGGAGGCCTGCATCGTCGTCAAGCGCGGCGCCGGCGACGTGGACATGGAGCCCGGGCGCGACACCTGGTGGCACCAGGAGATCACCGCACCCGAGGTGCGCAAGCGCAACGAGCCCGAGCCGATGGACTCAGAAGACCCGCTGTTCATCCTGTACACGTCGGGTTCCACCGGCAAGCCCAAGGGCGTTCTGCACACGACCGCAGGCTACCTGCTCTACACGACGCTATCGTTCAAGACGGTCTTCGACTACAAGGACGAGGACGTGTTCTGGTGCACCGCCGACATCGGCTGGGTCACCGGGCACAGTTACATCGTCTACGGACCGCTTGCTGCAGGAGCAACGACGATCATGTTCGAGGGCATCCCGACCTATCCCGACCCGGGGCGCTTCTGGTACGTCATCGAGAAGTTCCAGGTCAACACGTTCTACACCGCGCCGACGGCCATTCGGGCGCTCATGCGCTACGGCGACGGGTGGCCGGAGCGCTACGACCTGTCGAGTCTGCGCGTCCTCGGCACTGTGGGCGAGCCGATAAACCCGGAAGTGTGGTCGTGGTATCACCGCGTCATCGGCAAGAGCGCGGTGCCGATCGTCGACACCTACTGGCAGACCGAGACCGGCGGGTTCCTGATCACGCCGTTCCCGGGAGCCACGCCGCTGAAGCCGGGCAGTGCGACCGTGCCGTTCTTCGGCGTGGAGCCGAAGGTGATTCGCGAGGACGGCAGCGAGGCCGACACCAACGAGGGAGGCTACCTCGTGGTCGATCGTCCTTGGCCAGGCATGATGCGCGGAACGTGGGGCGATCCGGACCACAAGCGAATGCGCGAGGTCTACTTCGAGCGTTTTCCCGGGCGCTACTTCACCGGCGACGGAGCGCGACAGGACGCCGACGGGTACTTCTGGCTCCTTGGCCGTGTCGACGACGTCATCAACGTGAGCGGCCACAGGCTCGGTACGGCGGAGGTCGAGAGCGCGCTCGTTTCGCACGAAGCCGTGAGCGAGGCCGCTGTGGTCGGATTCCCGCACCCGGTCAAAGGCGAGGGCATCCACGCGTTCGTCATCCTGCGCGAGGGCCAGCTGCCATCGGAGGACCTGGCGAGCATGCTGAAGGGTCACGTGCGCAAGGTCATCGGTCCCATTGCCAAGCCGGACCGGATCCAGTTCGCACGCGATGTGCCAAAGACGCGTTCGGGCAAGATCATGCGGAGGATCCTGCGCAAGATGGCTGCGGGCGAGACGGACATGGAGGCGTTCGGCGACATCTCGACGCTTGCCGACCCGAAGGTCGTGAAGGAGCTACTGATGGGAGCGGACTCCTACTGACTCTGCGGTCCCGGGCCTCGCTCGGGATCCCAATAGATGTTGCCGCAGCCGCCGCGCTCGTTCGCGAAGATCGCGGCCGCGAACAGGAGGTCGCTCAGACGGTTGACGAATGCCAGCACATCGCTGTCGACAGCGTCTTCCTCGGCCAGGTCGAGCAGCGAGCGCTCCGCCCGGCGCACGACTGTGCGGGCGACGTGCAGCCGCGCCGCCGACTCGCAGCCGAAGGGGAGAACGAAGCCCTCGACGCTGGTCGCGGACATGAAGCGATCGATGGCGGCTTCGAGGACCGTGACGTCGTCGGGCGTGACGACGGGTGTCGCGTCACCGACGGCCTGCGTCGGGGTCGCGGTGTTGCTCGAGCAGTTGAAGAGGCGGTGCTGGGCGAAGTCCAGGATCGCATCGAGTTCGCGGTCGTCCTCGGCGAGCATCTCGAGGCAGGCCCGTGCTAGACCGACTGCGGAGTTCGCCTCGTCGAGCGTGCCATACGCGGCGACTCGCGCGGAGTTCTTGGTGACGCGCGATCCGTCTGCAAGTGACGTCTCGCCCTCGTCGCCTCGGCGCGTATAGATCGGTCCGCTCATGAGGTTCTCCCGTCTCCCATATGCTCTTGCACCACTCTAGCGGAAGCATTCCCCTCACAGCGTCCGGTCACGCGCTGGTACACTTGGCACGTACAGCTGCCAAGGAGGCGCAATGTTCGGTATCGGCCCGATGGAACTCCTCATCCTCGTCACCATCATCGCACTCGTGTTCGGCCCGGGTGCCGTCGTGCTGTGGATCCTCACGCGTGCGAAAGACGCTGCCGCGCCGCCCGCGCCGCCTATGCACGACAACGCGCTCGACATCGCGCGCGAGCGGTACGCGCGAGGCGAGATCGATGCTGAGCAGCTCGCGGAGATCACGCGGACGCTGGGCTACGATGACGATGCCGAATCGCCGGACGAGGGTCCGGTCTCCAGCAGCTGAGCCGTCGGTCTCCCTAGCGCAGCTTCCGGAGCCGCATCGCAAGCTGGCCAAGGAGACCCGCTTCGCGCGGCACTTCGCCGGCGGCATCGGTGAGGCGGAAGACGTCGTGTGCCGTGCCTCCGCGAGTCGTCGCAGTGACCGACTGGATGTCGAGTCCGGACTCGGCGATGGCCCGGGCGATGTCGTAGAGCAGCCCGACCCGGTCGGCGGCGTGTACGACAAGCACTGCGGCGAACGGGTCGTCGGTGTCGATTGTGACCTTCGGCCGCGCCTGCGATGACGGGCGATAGTGCCGCTGCCGTTCCGCAAGCCTCACTCCAATGGCGAGTCGCCCGCGCAGAGCTGCGCTCAGGTTGCGCTCCAGGCGTGTCCAGCTCTGCGGGTCGACAGCGGCCAGCGTTGCGGAACGCACCGTGAAGGTGTCGAGGGCTATTCCTTGGCTGGTCGAGGTCGCTTCCACGCCAAGGATGTCGAGCCCGGAGAGAGCGATCACACCGGCGAGCGTTGCGAACAGGCCTGTGCGGTCAGGAGTGGCCACGGCAAGCCGGTACGCGCCGTCAAAGGGCCCGAGCGTCACCTCGGTGGCGCTGGTTCGGGGGGCTCCTGCCGCGCTTGCACGGGCGACGAGCTCGGCGTGGCGGACGACGTCGGCCGGAGTCCGATCGGAGAGGTAACGGACATGTGCGTCGAGCACGAAGGCCCTGCGTCTCCCGTCGGTGTCGCCACGGACGAGCGAGAGAGCGGCGGTGCGCACGTCTTCGGCACGCGCTGCCATTCCCGCCCTGTCGACGTCGTTTGACAGCGCAGCGTCAAGCCGGGTCACCAGCTTGCCAAGGAGGGCCGCGTGCCAATCCGACCATGCGCCCGGTCCAGTCGCGATCGAGTCGGCGACCGTCAGGACGTGCAGGGGGGCCACGAGACTGCGCTTCCCTATGCGATCGGCTGCCAGGAGGACGGCGTCCTCGTCGTCGAGATCCCGGTGAGTGGCTGTGTCTGCGAGGACCAGGTGGTTTTCAACGAGACTGGATACGTCGCCCGCGCGGTCTGCGAGTCCGAAGAGGAGTGCGGTTGCGCGGGCGGCGGTCGCTCCTCGCTCGGCATGGGACGGCCCGGGTTGCTCCTTGCCGATGTCATGGACGAGTGCGGCAACGATCGGGACGCGCATGTCGGGGATGGCTGTCACCGAGCGCGCGGTCACGGTGTCGACACCCTCGCGGCCAGCGGCAACGTCGCCGATGATTGCTGCCGACGCGAGACAGTGGGCACCGACGGTCAGAGTGTGCGCGAGTCCCGGACGGCGCAGCGTCATGAGCGCGCGCATACCGGGAATGAGATGATCGAGCCTTCCCGACCATGCCGCCTCCTCAAGGGCGGGAAGCGCGGTGCGACCGGTGGCAAGTGACTCGACGATCTGCGCGGGGGACAGTCGCGCAGTCTCTGCCGGTCTCTCGCGGAGAGTTCGGCGTCGGGCTCGGTCGACCAGATGAAACGTGTCGGCAAGTGCCTGCTGGACACACTCCAGGTTGACCCGGGCGCCTGAGACCACCTCCTCGTCGAGCGTCGGTCCGGCTCCGGCGAGCTGGAGTTCCCACCGCGCGGTGGCGACTGCATCAGCTGCGGCATTCAGCCGCTCGAGTTCCGCGGGCTCGAGCACGCCAAGCGAGACGAGCGCGGAGGGGTCGGATTGCGGCGCCCCGGTGAGCACTGCGGCCGTCCAGGTGAGTTCATCGAAGTCGCGCCGCCCGCCCGCGCCCTCTTTGAGGTTAGGCTCAAGCAGGTACGGCGAGCCTGGCCGGGGTCGGCTGTGGAGCTCGCGCAACACCCGCGTTCTGCGTTTCCGGGCATCGGCAGCGCAGGCGTGAAGGACGTCTGCACCCAGCAGGTCGTCCCCGGCGATGGTGCGACCCGATAGCGTGGCAGTCAGCGTCGGCATGTCGGTGCGAACCGCCAGAAGCTGCTGCTTGCGGGTCCGCACCTGGTGGCCGACCTTGAGTCCTGCGTCCCAGAGCGGGTAGAGGAGGGCTTCGACAAAGGGCTTGAGGGTTGCCGGACACGCGTTCGAGATCACCAGCAAGTCGAGATCGCTGCCGGGAAGGAGGGCGCCGGACCCGTATCCCCCAAGCGCGATGAGCGCCCAGGACGTTTGCGCGTCCAGGGACGTAGCAGCCTTCCCGGCGAGGTCGGCAAGCGCCTCGTCGGCCAGGCGAGCCAACCGCCGCGCCGAGGCTGTCCCCGGCACGGCGGTCGATATGAGTCTCTCTCTTTGCGAGAGGTGGTCTTGCATGTGCGAGTCGCCGGCTCCTAGAGCGCGTCCGGGCCGCGCTCGCCCGTGCGGATGCGGACCGCACTCTCGCAGTCGTAGGTGAACACCTTGCCATCGCCGATCTTGCCGGTGCGGCCGTGCTCGATGATGGCGTTCTCGACCTTTGCCGCGAGCTCGTCATCTACGACGACCTCGATCTTGACCTTGGGTCGGAAGTCCACTGTGTACTCGGCACCCCGGTAGATCTCGGTATGGCCCTTCTGGCGGCCGAACCCTTTGACCTCGTAGGCGGTTAGTCCGGCGACACCGAGGGCGTTGAGTGCGTCCTTCACGTCCTCGAGCTTATGTGGCTTGATGATCGCTTCGATCTTCTTCACGGTAGGGCTCCTTCACTGGGTCGTCGAAAGGTTGCGTAGCGCCAAGGCGACCGCTAGGCCGTCGTGTCTGTCAGGACGAAGTCTGGGTAGGCACGGTTGCCGTGTTCACCGATGTCCAGGCCCTCGAGCTCCTCTTCCTCGCTTACGCGGATGCCGATGATCGCCTTGATGCCAAGCCATGCGACCATCGACGCGGCGAACACCGCTACGCCGACGGCCGCGATCCCGGTGAGCTGGCTCAGAAGCAGCCCCGTGCCGCCGCCGAAGAACAGGCCGTCCCCGGTCGTCCCCGGCATGAAGACGTCCTGAGCGAACAGTCCTACCGCCAATGTTCCGAAGATGCCGCCCATGCCGTGCACGGCGATCGCGCCTACCGGGTCGTCGAGGTGGACCTTGTCAAGGAACAGCACGCCGAGAACGATCAGAATGCCCGCGAGCGCGCCGATGATGAGCGAGCTCGCGACACTGACGTAGGCGCAGCCGGCCGTGATTCCCACGAGTCCGGCGAGTGCGCCGTTGATGGTCATACCCACGTCCGGCTTGCCAAGAAGTCGCCATGCGATGGCGGTCGCCGCGAGTGCTCCGGCGGCAGCAGCCACGTTCGTCGTCACGATGATGCGCGAGATGGCGTCAGGATCGGCGGCCATCGTGGAGCCGGGGTTGAACCCGAACCACCCGAACCACAGCACAAGGCAGCCGGTCATGGCGGAGGTCATGTTGTGACCTGGGATCGGGCGCACGCTTCCGTCCTTGGCGTATTTGCCGATGCGCGGGCCAAGGACGAGGACACCGGCGAGCGCCGCCCACGCACCGACGGAGTGTACGACTGTCGAGCCTGCGAAATCGAAGAAGCCGAGTTCCGCGAGCCAGCCGCCGCCCCAGATCCAATGGCCGATGACCGGGTAGATGAAGGCGACGAGGATGAAGGAAAACACGATGAAGGACACGTACTTGATGCGCTCGGCGACCGCACCCGAGACGATAGTCGCGGCGGTTCCGGCGAATACGAGCTGGAAGAAGAACTTCGCCAGAAGCGGAACCCCGGTCCAGCTCATTGCCGAGTACACGCCGGAGTAGGCGTCCCCGACGGCCGGACTGTTGTCGGCGCCGCCCGCGAAGAACAGTCCCTTGAGGCCGATGAAGGCGTTGCCGTCGCCGTACATGAGCCCCCACCCGATGACCAGGAATGCGATGGTGGCCACGGCGAACACCACGAAGTTCTTCGAGATGATGTTCACCGTGTTCTTCGCGCGGGCGAAGCCCGACTCCACCAGGGCGAACCCGAGGTTCATGAAGAACACCAGCATGCCCGCAATGAGCACCCACATGGTGTCTACTGCGACTTTCATGTCCATGCGTACCCTCCTCTTGGAGCCAGAACCATCGGCCCCAGTGCGATGTCTCGTACTACCGTGAGAATCGCCGAGGAGTGTTTCGAGCGCGTTGCGACGGAGTGAATCCTGATGGTCGATTGCCGGACTCGGGGTGGCGACTACCGCTCGTAGGCGACGAGCGTCACACCGCTGCCTTCGGGCACCTTGGCGCCGGCGTGCGGGAACTGCCGCTCCACCAGGGTCTCGCCGCCACGGTCCTCGGCGATGCGCACGATCTCTTCGCGCACCGAAAGACCCGCACGCCTGAGCAGGGAGTTGGCGATACCGACCTCCATGCCTCGAACGTCGGGGACATCAATGGGAGCCGCCCCTTTGGACACGGTCAGGTCGACCGTCTCTCCGAGCTTCGTGTCCGTGCCGGGAGACGGCTCCTGGTCGATGACCAGACCTTCCTGGTAGCGGTCGTATTCTTTCGAGATGCTCGTCCGGAATCCGATGTCGTAGACGAACTGCTTTGCGTCCGTGTCCCACATGCCAAGGACGGGCGGTACCGGGGCACTTTCGGGGCCCTTCGAGACGAGCAGCGTGATCTTCGTGCCCCTGGGGACCCAGAAGTCGTCGGAGGGGTCCTGTCCACAGATCTCACCGACGTCCATCCGGTCGTCGAAGACGCGCCTGACCCGGCCGCTCCTCAGTCCTGCGTCCTGGAGCGCACGACGGGCGGCGTCCTCGTCTTCGCCGATGACGTACGGAAGCATCACGAGGTCCGGACCGGAGATGACGATATGGACGCGCGCGCCGGCCACGGTGAGGTCTTCGGCGCGAGGCTTCTGCTGGATGACGACGCCCTGAGAGCCTTTTGCGTTCTCGTCGAAATCGACGTCCCCGAGGCGGAAGCCTGCGTCGCGAAGCACGATTTCCGCCTGTTCGCGCGAATACCCGCTCACGTCGGGGACGGGCGTGTCACCCTTCGCGGTCACGGTGCATCCCACGAACATCATCAAGAGAATCAGAGCTACCGTTCCAAGGCAGCCGAACCGTCGGGACATTGCCGGAATCCCCTACCCCTATCGCGCACCGGCGTGCCGGTGGCCGCTGAGTGTCATGAACACTATACAACTCTGGAGCGGTGGACCGCGTTGCGATAGGATACGAACATACGTTCGCTTTCGCTGGCATCGTACAATAGAGATTCGTCCGGAAACGCTAGTCGGCAGTGAAGGAAGGTCCTCTCCCGTGCCAATCGACTCCATCTCGATCCGAGGAGCCCGCGAGCACAACCTCAAAGGATTCGACCTCGACATACCCCGCGACCAGCTCGTCGTCATCACCGGACTGTCCGGTTCAGGCAAGAGTTCGCTCGCGTTCGACACGATCTACGCCGAAGGGCAGCGCAGATACGTGGAGTCGCTGTCCGCGTATGCGCGCCAGTTCCTGGGCCAGATGGACAAACCCGATGTCGATCACATCGAAGGCCTGTCGCCGGCGGTCTCTATCGACCAGAAGACGACCTCGAAGAACCCACGGTCCACGGTGGGGACTGTGACCGAGATCTACGACTACTTGCGATTGCTGTTCGCGCGCATCGGCGTGCCGCACTGCCCGGTGTGCGGGCGGCCGATCGAGCGGCAGACGAGCGATCAGATCGTCGACCGCATCATGGAGCTTCCCGGAGGCACCAAGTTCCAGGTGCTCGCACCCGTGGTCCGCGGACGCAAGGGAGAACACGAGAAGCTGCTGGACGAGCTCAAGCGTGAGGGCTTCACGCGCGTGCGCGTTGACGGGCAGGTGCGGTCGCTCGATGAGGAGATCGTTCTGGACAAGAAGTACCGTCACGACATCGACGTCGTGATCGATCGACTCGCGATGAAGGAGGGGCTCGGTTCGAGGTTGGCCGAGAGCGTCGAGACGGCGCTGCGCCTTGCTGCGGGCACGCTGGCGATCGCGGTCGTCGACGGCGAGGAGACGTCCTACTCTCAGGCCCTCGCGTGCCCGGTTCACGGCGTGTCGATGGACGACCTTGCGCCGCGCGACTTCTCGTTCAACTCGCCGTACGGTGCGTGTCCCGAGTGCGCAGGGCTGGGCTCGCGGCTCGAGGTCGACCCCGAACTGGTGGTTCCGGATGGACATCGTTCCTTGGCAGATGGAGCGATCAAGCCGTTCTCCTCGGGAACGCAGAACTACTACCCGGCACTGGTGGCGGCCGTGGCCAGCCACATGGGATTCGACCTGGACGTGCCCTGGAACGACCTGCCCGAAGCGGTGCGCGATGCGCTTTTGAACGGGCTCGGTGACCAGCGTATCCGCGTCGACTACACCACCCGCGACGGTCGCGAGACGCACTGGTACTCCCGGTACGAGGGTGCGGCCAACGCGATCGCACGTCGCCACGAGGAGACCGAATCCGAGGGCAGTCGTGAGAAGCTCGAGGAGTATATGGCGGTCATCCCGTGCAAGACGTGCGGCGGCGCGCGCCTCAAGCCGGAAATCCTTGCGGTGACGGTGGGCGAGCGCAACATCAACGAGGTGACAACGCTGTCCGCCAAGGACTCACTCGCGTTCTTCGAGTCACTCGAGCTGTCCGAGCGCGACGGGCAGATCGCAGGCCGGGTGATCAAGGAGATCGTCGAGCGGTTGCGATTCCTGGTCGATGTGGGTCTCGACTACCTCACGCTCGACCGCGGGACGGCCACTCTGTCGGGAGGGGAGGCGCAGCGAATCCGGCTCGCCACACAGATCGGCTCCGGCCTCATGGGCGTGCTCTACATCCTCGATGAGCCGTCGATCGGCCTGCACCAGCGTGACAACGCCCGCCTCATCGCCACGATGGAGAGGCTGAGGGACCTCGGCAACACCGTGATCGTGGTCGAGCACGACGAGGAGACGATACGGGCCGCAGACCACGTCATCGACATGGGTCCCGGTGCCGGCGAGCACGGCGGTGAGATCGTCTGCACAGGCGTGGCCGAGGACATCATCGCGTGCGAGGACTCCCTCACCGGGGCCTACCTGGCCGGCCGCAAGCGCATAGCCGTGCCCGTGACGCGCCGCGCTCCCGGACGCGGCGCAATTCTGCTGACCGGTGCGTCGGAGCACAACCTCAAGACGATCGACGTGGAGATCCCACTCGGGACATTGACTCTCGTGACGGGCGTCTCCGGGTCCGGCAAGTCCTCGCTCGTGGCCGACACACTCGCGCCGGTGCTCACGAATGCCGTCTACCGTTCGCGAAGGCGTACCGGGAAGCACGAGCGCATCCAGGGTCTCGAGAGCGTCGACAAGGTCATCAACATCGATCAGTCACCCATCGGGAGAACGCCCCGGTCGAATCCTGCGACGTACACCGGCATGTGGGACGACGTACGGTCACTGTTTTCGTCGACACCCGAGGCGAAAGCGCGCGGCTACGCTCCGGGGCGGTTCTCCTTCAACGTGAAGGGCGGGCGCTGCGAGGCGTGCAAGGGCGACGGGCAGATCAAGATAGAGATGCACTTCTTGCCCGACGTCTACGTGCCATGCGAGGTGTGCACGGGCAAGCGCTACAACCGGGAGACGCTTCAGGTCACCTACAAGGGCAAGAACGTGAGCGCCATCCTGGATATGACGGTCGAGGAGGCACTCCACTTCTTCGAGAACATCCCGCCGATCAAACGCAAGCTCCAGACACTCTTCGACGTCGGCCTCGGCTACATCCGTATGGGACAACCGGCCACCACGCTCTCGGGCGGGGAGGCCCAGCGCGTCAAGCTCGCGAGCGAACTGCAGAAGCGTTCGACCGGACGCACGTTCTACATCCTCGACGAGCCCACAACGGGGCTGCACTTCGACGACGTGCGGCAGCTCCTCGACGTGCTCACGCGCCTTGTCGACCTGGGCAACACGGTGCTGGTCGTCGAGCACAACCTGGACGTGATCAAGAGTGCCGACTACGTGATCGATCTCGGCCCCGACGGCGGCGACGCAGGCGGAGAGGTCGTCGCGACGGGAACGCCGGAGGACATCGCCGTCAATCCGAGTTCATATACCGGTCGGTTCCTCGCGCCCGTGCTCCGCGGGGATGCTGCGACGGTTGCGCCGGCGCGAGACTGAACGCGCAGGAAATGCTGCGCGCCGCACGCCCCATCCTGCGATAATGGAGTCGCATCGACCTGCGCGAAGCACGGGAAGGATGGCGTCGCTCCTTGGCTGATCGGAACCGTCATCGGGTGATGTGGCTCGCCGTGGCAGCGGTCGGTCTCATCGCTCTTGTCGTGCTCGGCGCGTCCTTCTATGCGCGCGGCGGGGGACCGGTGCCATCATGGTTCCCCTTCCAGTCGCGGCTGGGGGACCCGCTCTCAGCCTCTGGGCCTGCGGAAACCGCACTGCGGACCGTGCGCCTCGCCGGCTTCGAGCGCGCGGTTGTGGGGAATGGCGACGGTACCGCAGTGATGCGGCTGGAACTCCCGCAGGTCTCCTCGGCAGCCGATGTCGAGATCGCATGGCAGACGGGCTTCGCGGCCCTGGCTGCGGCGTATCCCGGCGACGACCGCTACGCAGTCCAGGTCTTCGATGGCTCCCGGTCGCTTGTTGAGGTGCGCGGCAAAGGTCGCGCGATTCGCGCGGCAGTCGAAGCAGACGATGGCGACGCGCTTCGGGACGCAGTGGAGTTCGTCTTCCTGTCCGAGGAGGGCGTCGATGGATAGCCGTATCGTCCGCGTGCTTCTCGCATCGTTCCTGGCGGTCGTGTCATGCGCGCCGGCGGTTGCCTCTCCCTCGGCCGGCGGCTACGAGCATCAGTGGCAGGCGCAGGGCATGATGATCGGTGAGGTTGGAGCCACGAGCCTGCGTGTCGTGGACTCAAGAGTCGAGCTCAGCTACGAGAAGAGCGCCTTCCGGGGCGAGATCGTCTACTCCGACGTGCTCGGCATACGCGATACCGAGGGCACGGTCTCGCAGGAGTCCTCAATCGAGCTTCGTCTGACGGGCACGTCTCTGCAGGGTGGCACCGCCGCAGGCGGGACCTTCTCCGGGACGGCGACGCTGAAGCTGCGCGATGCAGCGAATCTCGATTCAGCTATCGCCGAGGAGATCGTCTCGGCCGCAGCACGTACGGAGACGTACGACGTCGGAGGACACTGGGGCGCGACTCTGTCGGGGACAATGGCCAGCGGCGAGGTCATATTCGAGCGTGCTGCGATTGCTTCCGGGAGCGGTTCGGCCGGACGCGACGCGGCGTGGTTCAACCGCGCGGCGATCGCGAACCCCGACATGCTCGGTGACCCGCAGCTCTTTGCCGCGCGTGTCAGCGGACTGACGTCCGCATCTCCGGGTGATGGCGATGGCGGTGAAGACGGCGACTCCGGGACTCCCTCAGACGGGGCATCGTCAGGGAACTCGGGCTCGGCAGCCGGCACGGGCGGGGAGTCGGTAGTGGTCTACATCCTCAAGGGCATCCGCGGCGGTGACCTGGCGAGGCCGGTGCCGATCCCCGACGAGCTTGCCCGCGCAGCGCGTGACCTTGCCGACGCGCGCCCTGTGGGGGCGACCCCTCTCCCCGACAACTCCGTGGCCATCGACCGGGATATCGCCGGGGCCTACCTCGATGCCAAGAATGCCGCCGCGGGCCTGCTCTCCGAGGACGGACCGTCCGGCCCGGTCGTCCAGTCCTTGGTCGACGCTGTCGCAGGTGCGCGCAAAGGCGTAGCAGGGATTGCGGCCGTCGATCCGGATGAGGATGCCGGTACGGTGTGGTCGCAGCGTGCAATTTCCGCTCTCGAGCCGCGAATGTCATCGCCCGGAGCGCAAGAGCTCGCTGACCAGCTGCGCGGGATAGCGCCGGGGGCCGACAGGGAGACCGTCGGCGCCTTACGCGTGTGGACACTCGCAGCGATCGCAAGTGGCGTGGACTCGTCGTACGGGTCGGTTCTGGAAGGGACGCACAGCGTGGCTACCGAGGTGGAGAGCGCTTCTCTCGCAGAAGGCGCTCCGTCGGATGCCGTGCTGGCAGCAGCCGATGATCCCGGCGCGCCGGAGACGGCGCTCGTGGTCAGCGGCTTTGTCAGGGAACCTTCGCTCGACACGAGTGCTACGGCAGATGGCGAGCTTCTGCCGAACCGCGTGCTCGCCACGAGCGGCAGCGGGAGCAAAGGAGGCGACGGGCTCGCGTATCTGTCGTCCGCAGGCCCGCGCCAGGTCGATCCGGACGTCTGGCTGGCACACCGACGAGGAGACGGCACGGCTTTGTGGCTGGCCGGCGAGGGCGCCGATGTCGCGTTGCGCGATGTGTCCGTGCGTGGCTGGGCGTTCCGCATCGAGCGGGCGGCGCTTGTGGACGCATCACGGTGCGGGCGCATGCTGGCCGTCTTCGCCGCGAGATAGCGATGGGCGACCCGAGCATCCGCGAGCAGTTGGATGGCGTTCCCGACCGCCCCGGCGTCTACCTGTGGAAATCCGCCGAAGAGGTCCTCTATGTCGGTAAGGCCAAGTCGCTCCGCAAGCGGATGCGACAGTACGTCCTTGGCCAGGACGAGAGGGAGAAGGTCCCGCTCATGATGGAACAGGTGACCTCGTTCGACTACTTCGTGACCGACACCGAGGTCGAGTCGCTAATCCTCGAGAAGAACCTCATCCGGCAGTTCGGGCCGCCCTTCAATGTCGACTACCGCGATGACAAGTCGTACCCGTTCATCGCGCTGACCACGGGCGACCCCTTCCCGGCGATCAAGTTCACGCGCGAGAAGCACCGTGCGGGTGTGCGCTACTTCGGCCCCTACACCGACGCGCGGGCCGCGCGCGAGACCGTCGAGGTCGTCCGTCGGATCTATCCGATCTGCAGTGCGCAGTGCGTGGAGTGGAAGCGTGTCAACGCGCGGGGAGGGGAGCCCAGCGACAAGGCGTGCTTTGACTACGGGGTCGGCAAGGGGCCGGGCCCGTGTGTCGGGGCATGCACATTCGAGGAGTACGCGGAGAGTGTCGCGCACGTTGTCGCGTTCCTGCAGGGCAAGCGCGCGGGCGTGGCCGAGGAGCTCGAGACCGCAATGCGCGAGGCGGCGGCCGACCTCGACTTCGAGCGTGCTGCGCGCAACCGCAACCGGCTCGATGCCGTGCGCGGTATCGAACACAGGCAGAAGGTCGTGTCCAGCCGGCCGCTCGACATGGACGTGATAGGCGTGTGGCGCGAAGAGACGATCGCAGGGGTGCACCTCTTCGTGGTGCGCGAAGGTCGCGTGCTCATCGGCAACGAGTTCGTGCTCGACAAGGGCCTCGACGTGCCGCTTCCCGAGCTCGTCGAGGGCTTCTTGCTGCGCTACTACGATGATGCGTCCCACGTGCCGCACGAGGTGATAGTCCCCGAGCTGCCGCCCCGACCCGCCGTCGCCGAGGAGTGGCTAGGCTCGGTGCGTGGCGGCAGGGTGCATCTTCGCGTGCCCCAGCGTGGCGAGAAGCGCGATCTCGCACAGCTCGCGGAGACCAACGCCCGCCACACGCTCATGCGCTTCAAGGTGCGAACCCGCTACGACGAGGAACGCATCAACGCGGCACTCCTCCAGCTCGAAAGCGCACTTGCGCTGCCTGTGCCGCCGCTTCGCATCGAGTGTTACGACATCTCGACACTGCACGGCCGCCACTCGGTGGGCTCGATGGTGGTGTTCGCGGGCGGTCGCCCGGAACCGTCGCAGTACCGGCGATTCCGCGTCCGGATGGACACGCCGGAAGCCAACGACGTCGCGATGATGCGCGAGGTGCTTCTGCGCAGGTTCGCACCCGAGCGCATGGGTGACGGCCGCTTCGGCTCCCGGCCGAACCTCGTGATCGTGGACGGCGGGAAACCGCAGCTCTCCTCGGCGGTTGCCGCGCTCGCCGAATCCGGCGTCGGCGACATCCCCGTGGTCGGGCTGGCCAAGCGCGAAGAGGAGCTGTTCGTTCCCGGATGGGACGAGCCGGTCGTGCTTCCGGCGGGTTCTGCGTCGCTCTTCCTCGTGAAGCGCGTGCGCGACGAGGCACACCGCTTCGCGATCACCTACCACCGCGAGCTCCGGGGCAAAGCCATGACCGCTTCGGTGCTCGACGACATCCCCGGCATCGGGCCAAAGCGCAAGAAGGCCTTGCTCGCCGCGTTCGGATCGGTGAAACGCCTGCGTGAGGCGTCAGTGACCGAGATTGCCTCCGTTCGCGGAATCCCCCGCGAACTCGCCGAGGAGATCGCAGCGGTTGTGAGACAATCCGGGAGAACGGCGGGGGACGCAGAAGCCGGTGTGGACGGCGACGGCTGACGGTCTGTCAGGGGGCAACATGGCGCGTGCCAACGTGGCGGCATGGGAAGAGCTCGACAACATCGACTACTTCCTCGAACACCTCGCCCGGGCGGTGGAGCGCGGCGATGTTGCGCGCGAGTCCTACGACCGGCTCGCGCCCCGGTACCTTCAGCGTCGCCAGGACCTGGTCGAGATCATCCAGGGGCCAACCACGCAAGTGGCGGAGGAGCCGCCGGCCGCGCAGCCCGCATACGTGCGGGGTCAGCCTGCGGTGGAACCTGCCACGCAGCCGCCGCCGCGTACAACCGCCGCGCCGCACCCGTGGGACGCAAGGCCCACGATGCCCGCGGCAAGTTCTCGCGAACCTCTCAAGTGGACCACGGTACTCACGTTCACGGGCGCATTCCTCGTCATCATCGCAGCGGCGATCTTCGCGGTCGCGACCTGGGACCTGTACTCTGTCGTCTTCAAGCTGGTGTTCCTTGGCCTCCTGACAGCGGGCTTCTACGTCGCGGGCTCGCTCGTGCGGGAGCGGCTCGACCTGACCGGTGGAGGCATCGCGCTCACGGTCGTGGCCTCGGCCATGCTGCTGTTCGACGGCTGGATCGCCATCGATGGCTACAACATGCAGGGTGCGTGGCCGTGGGTCGGGTGGCTGCTCGTTTGCACGCTCGCGTACTGGTACACAGAGACCCGCATCGCCGGCAGCTTCTTCGGCGTGCTCGGCGCGACCGCGCAGATCGCATGGTGGTGGCTGCTCGGGCAAGGGCTCGGGTGGCAGGCTTCACCGCGGTTGGCGGGACTCGCGGTAGTGGCCCTGCTGTGGGCCGTCGCCTCGAGACTCGCGTACGACCGCAAACCCGTTGCGTCGCTGGCCACCGTGCTGCAATGGGCGTCACCGGTGCTGTTCGTGGGCGTGACGGTCGGGCTAGTGCTGGACTTCGCTCTTGGGGATGTCGGCTGGGTGCAGATAATCAGCGCTGTCGTCGCGGCTGCCGCGTCCACCATCGGAATCGACATGCTCAGGCTGCCCCGGGGACTCGGTTCACCGTTGCAGCTGGTGGTGTTCGTGGCCGTGCTCGGCGCCGCGATGCCGGGCGCCGAGGTCGGCCATGCCGTCGTGATGTTCGTCGCTGCCGTCGCATGGCTCGTCCACGAGGCGTATCGCGGAGGCTGGGGCTACGGCGCATTGGCGCTGCTCGCCGAAGCGTTCGGCTGGCTCCTGCTGGCGAGCCGTTTTGAGTGGGCGGCCGACGTCACGGTAGCGGTCCTCGGTCTCGTGGCGGTCTCTTGGGTGCTTGCCGGCGTCGTCATCCGCCGCCGGGCCCCGGCCAAGGAGCCCGGTGCGCTCGCGGGTGCTGAATCGCTGGAAGTCATCGCGACTGCCGGCGGCTGGCTGCTTCTCGCTGCAAGCTCGCTAGCGATGCCGTTCTCGCGCGAGGTCCTTCCTCTGGCAGCCGTTGACGTCGCCGCCCGGGATGTCGCCCTCCCAGGATTGATCTGTGCGCTGTGGTTCTCCGCCGCATTCCTCCGCCGACGTGAACCGGAGGGCATTCTCGCCACCGGTGTCGGTGTCGCCGCGTCGTTCTACCTGCTAGCGGCCGTATGCGCCTGGGTCGTACCCGATTGGCACAGCGCGCTGTACGCATCCGCCCTACTCGGTCTTGCCGCCGCCTGGCTGGCCTTGCGCGTGGTGACCGAGCGCTTCCTCGGCATGCCAAAGACGGTGTTCGGCGTGGCCCTGCGGGTCGCCACACTTGTGATCGTGTTTGCGGGCGTGATGGCTTCGGAGGTCTTCTTCGATGCTCGTGCGTGGCAGGTGGCCTTGTTGCTGGGTCTCGCCGGATTGATCTGGCTCGCCGACGCACTGACCTCCGAGGAACGCCCGGGTCTCATCGTCTCGGCGGCGTTGTTCGTTGCGTGCGCTACGGTTGCCGGATGGTGGCACTGGGACGCAGAGGCCGCGGGCATCGCAGGTGCCTCGACGGGCGCGGTCCTTGCGGCCGGTGGGTTGGCCGCGCGTTCGCGACGTGGCTGGAGGGACGCGTGGCCCTGGGGCGCGGCGCTTGCGGCCTTGGCGGCTGCGGCCTTCGCTGTCGGCGATGTCGGCTCGCTCGCTGCTGCTCTGGCACTCGCCGCGCTGGCGTGGGCGTTCGCATCATTGGCAACACCGATTCCCGAGGGGGCCTTCGGCGCTGCGATCCTTGGCTCACTTGCGCTGCTCTCCACCCTCGCGCACATCGACGGAGCTCCGTGGATCACCGTCGTCGCGCTTTCCTCGGCGTCCGCGACACTGCTGGTGCCGTCGGCGTTGCTGCGCGATGGCAAGCCGAGGCGGACGGCACGCGCCCTCGCGGTCGCGGGGCTTGCGCTCGCCCTCGTGCACGTGCTCGTAGGCCTTGCGTCGAAAGCGGGGGGTGCGACCGGTTGGGCCGACATCGGCGAGCAGGGGCTCGCGGCCGCGCTGTGCGTGCTCGGCGGCTACGTGACCGTCGGCTCGATGCTGCACGATCTGGAGCCCGGCATCTACGCGGGACCGGTCGCGGTCATCGCCGCCTACTGGGTCGAGCTCGGGGCCTTCGACCTGGATACGCTCGAGCTGTACACCACCGTGCCTGCCGTCTACGTTGCCGTCGCCGGCTACTGGTGGGCATCCAGGGATATCGGCCGGTCCGTTCCGGTGCTCACGGACATGATCTCGCCGGCGATCGGACTGATTCCGCCGTTACTGGCTGCGCTCGGGCCGACGACGCCACAGGATGCCGCCCGTCACGCGCTGTGGGTTGTCGCGCTGTCGCTCGCGTGGATCGGTGCAGGCGTGGGGCTCAGGGTGCGGGCGTACTTCCTGGGCGGTGTCGGTGCGTTGCTCTTCATCGCGTTCTGGCGTACGTGGGTCTACCTTATGAGCTTCTGGTGGCTCCTCCTTGGCATCATCGGTATCGCGATGCTTGTGGTTGCGCTGACGTGGGAGCGCCAGCAGATGATCGTGCGGACGACGTCCCGACGTGTCCAAGACGCGCTGTCGGACTGGCGATAGACTGCCTGAAACGACGGTCTCCGCTGGTATACTCGATAGCGCGTGACCGCTCGTCGAGACCCGGGAGGCGTGCATGAAGCTCGTCGTGAGACTGTTGCTGTCCAGCGCCGCGATCTTCGGCGTCGCGTACTTCTCTGGTGGCTCGCTTCTGCGGGTGGACGGTTGGGTCGCGGCGGCGTGGGCGGCGGTCGCACTCGGTCTCGTGAATCTCACGGTCAAGCCGGTCGTGCACGTCCTCGCGTTTCCCGCGACGATTCTGACGCTGGGTGTGTTCGCGCTTGTCATCAACGCGTTCATGCTCTACATCGTGGCGTGGATCGTTCCGGGTGTTGATACCAGCGGCTTCCTTGCCACCATGGTCGCAGCGCTGGTGATCTCGGTAGCAACGTCTGCACTCACGAAGCTCGTGGAAAGCGACGACGATCGGCGGTCACGATGACGGACACGTCCCCACAAAGCCCTGCCGAGGAGACCCCTCACCCTTCCGGCCCCGAACTCGTCGTGATCACGGGGATGTCAGGGGCGGGGCGAAGCGAGGCCATTCACACATTCGAGGACATCGGCTTCTTCTGCATCGATAACCTGCCGCCGTCCTTCTTCGGCCAGCTCGTGAACCTGACCGCTCTGCCCGGAAGCCGCATTCGCCGCATAGCTGTCGTCTGCGACTTGCGTGCGAAGTCGTTCTTTGACGAACTTGCGGGTGAGCTGGGGCGCCTGGAGGAAGGCGGTGTGCCGTTCCACCTGCTGTTCCTCGAGGCTGACGATGACGTGCTCGTACGCCGGTTCAGCGAGACGCGCCGCCGCCACCCGCTCTGCGAGGACGAGGGCGGTTCTGTCGCGGACGCGATACGCGCCGAACGTGCCGCCCTCGCGGAAGTCAGGCTTCGCGCGGACCTCATCATCGACACGAGCGACCTTGCCCCTCGCGACCTGCGCCGTCAGATCAAAGACCGCCTCTTCCTGGAGAATCTCGCGCCGTCGCTGGCTGTCACGGTCTCCTCGTTCGGCTTCAAGTACGGCGTCCCGATCGACGCCGACATCGTCATGGACGTCCGCTTCCTGCCGAATCCCTACTACGACCCCGAGCTTCGTCGACTGACCGGGCTCGACGATCCCGTGCGCGAGTTCGTGCTCGGGCGTGACGAGACCGCGGAGTTCACAGCCAAGTGGTTCGATCTGCTCTCGACGCTTGCCCCCGGCTACGTGATGGAAGGCAAGACGCACCTCTCGGTGGCCCTGGGATGTACCGGCGGCATGCATCGCAGCGTCGCACTTGCCGAGGAGACCGCCGCGTTCCTTGGCGGACTCGGGTTCCGCGTGGCGACCAGCCACCGGGATATCGGCAGGGACCGGGAGCGGAGGTGACCGTTGCGAAGGTGACAAGTGCCGTCGCCATCGGCGGAGGCACGGGTCTGCCGCTCGTCCTACGGTGTCTGGTCGAGCAGGGCTGCGAGACGACCGCCGTCGTGACGATGGCCGATGACGGCGGCTCGACCGGGACTCTCCGGCGCGAGTTCGGAATGCTGCCGCCGGGCGATGTCCGGAACTGCCTTGTAGCGATGGCCGAAGACGACGGGCTCCTCGGCCAGCTCTTCCAGTATCGATTCGAGCGGGGAGAGGGGCTCGAGGGCCACGCGGTTGGGAACTTGATCCTGGCGGCGCTCACCGAGATGTCGGGTGGATTCCCGGCTGCAATCGAGGCGGCGCAGCGGCTCCTTGGCACGCGTGGCCGTGTCCTGCCGAGCACGCTGGAAGACGTGCTGCTCACTGCGGTCGACGCGCATGGCGAGCCGGTGCGCGGACAGGCGCGCATAGCGGTCGGGAGGGGACCGATCGCCAACGTGACGAGCGAACCGGCCGACCCCGCAGCGTATCCTCCCGTCCTTGAGGCGGTTGAGCGTGCCGACATCATCGTGATCGGACCGGGAAGCCTGTTCACGAGTATCGTGCCGAATTTCCTGGTCTCCGGCCTCGCGGATGCCGTGTGTGCGTCGCGGGCCACGACGATTTACGTGTGCAATGTGGCCAACCAGCGGGGAGAGACCGCGGGCATGGATGCCGCAGACCACGTGCGCGCGCTTCTCGAGCATGGGCTTGAGGGTGCGATCGACGTCGTGCTCGTGGATGAACCGTGCGAGCAAGATGACCCGGCGGGGTCCGCGCTGGTGTGCGATGATAGTGCGGCCTCGGGGGACGTCGAGCACGTGCGGGCCGATGTGGCGATCCGCACGCGGATCGAGGACATGGGGCCTACGGTTCGCGTGACCGACCTGGCCGACGCCGAGAACCCGCTGCATCACGAGCGATCCAAGCTCTGCCGGGCGCTCAGAGAGGTCATCCAGGATGTCGTTCACGGCTGAGGTCAAAGAGGAGCTCTCGCGCATCGAGCCGCGTAGACAATGCTGCCTGAAAGCTGAGCTTGCGGCGCTGGTGCGTATCGAAGGCACGCTGCACATCTCCGGGAAGGAACGCTACCGGCTCGAGATCGCCACCGAGACCGCGCCCGTCGCCCGCAAGGCGATCAAGCTGCTGCACCGGCTATACGAGCTCAAGACCGAACTCACCGTCCGCCGGTCGGTCCTGCACAAGACGAACAACTACCTCATCACGGTGGTCAGCCAGTCGCGGCTTCCTCAGGCGCTCAACGAACTCGGCATCCTGGACGATGGACTGACCCTCACCTACGGCATACTGCCGCGTGTCGTGCGGCGCGACTGTTGCGCGATCGCGTATCTGCGTGGTGCGTTCCTTGGCGGAGGATTCGTCGCGGACCCGCACGGCGACTTCCATTTCGAGCTCACCGCGGAGTCCGAGCAGATGGCCGAGGACCTGGCGTCCCTTATGGAACGCTTTGAAATACCGGCCAAACTCACCCGTCGAAGGGGGCTCTTCACCGTCTATCTCAAGGGTGCGGAGCACATCGTGACGTTCCTCGCACTCGTTGGCGCACATCGCGCTTTGCTCAGGACAGAGGACGTACGGGTCATCAAGTCGATGCGCAATGACGTCAACCGGCTCGTGAATGCGGAAACGGCAAACCTGCAGAAAACGGCGGATGCGGCCATAGCGCAGGTTGAGGCGATTGAGTTGCTTGACGACGTGCGAGGTATCGACAACTTGCCTCCGGCACTGCAAGAATTGGCGCGACTCCGCTTGGAGAATCCGGATGTCAGCCTCCGTGAACTCGGTGAGCTGGCTGACCCTCCACTCTCGAAGTCGGCGGTATATCATAGGGTTCGTCGCATCGAGCAGCTCGCCTCCGACGCTGAGCAACAGGTGCGTGGTACCGGGAAGAAACAGCGGTCCGGCAAGCGCTGAGGGGAAGATGATGCGGCCACAAGGCCGCGACGAGGAGGGAGTCACACGTGGCGATCAAGGTTGGTATCAATGGGTTCGGTCGTATCGGGCGTCTCGTATTCCGCGCAGCCGAGGCAGACCCGGCTCTTGAAGTCGTGGCAGTCAACGACCTGACGGATGCCCGCACGCTGGCGCATCTCCTCAAGTACGATTCCGTGCACGGTCGCTTCGGGAACAGCGTGAAGGCCGAGGGTGACGGGTTCACCGTCGACGGACGCTTCGTGAAAGTGCTAGCCGAGCGCGATCCCGCTGCCTTGCCGTGGGGCGATCTCGGCGTCGACTTTGTGGTCGAGTCCACCGGCATCTTCACCGACGCGACCAAGGCACAGGCGCACCGTGACGCCGGTGCGAAGAAGGTTCTTATCTCGGCTCCTGCGAGCAACGAGGACATCACTATCGTCCTGGGTGTCAACGATGGGGACTACGATCCCGCCACGCATCACATCGTGAGCAACGCGTCTTGCACGACGAACTGCCTGGCGCCGTTCGCAAAGGTCCTTCATGACAATTTCGGGCTCAAGCAGGGTTTCATGAACACCATCCACAGCTACACGAACGACCAAAGCATTCTGGACCTTCCGCACAAGGACCTGCGTCGTGCCCGTGCGGCCGCGATGTCCATCATCCCGACGTCGACGGGTGCCGCGAAGGCCATCGGGCTCGTCATGCCCGAGATGAAGGGCCGCCTCGACGGCATGTCGATGCGGGTGCCGACCCCGGACGGCTCCGTGGTCGACCTCGTCGCCGAGCTTGAGACGACGGTGACCAAGGATCAGATCAACGCCGCGATGAAGGCTGCAGCCGAGGGTCCCATGAAGGGCTATCTCGAGTACTGCGAGGACCCGATCGTATCCGTCGACGTTGTCGGCAACCCGGCCTCGTCCGTCTTCGACTCGATGCAGACGATGGTCATGGGCGGCTCCGGGACTTTCGTGAAGTGCGTTTCCTGGTACGACAACGAGTGGGGCTACTCGAATCGCGTGATCGACCTTGCCAAACTGATGATGGCCTGAAGCGCGCAAAGTGATGCCACAACGGGCGTGTGGGGCTGACCGGGCCCGGCACGCCCGTTGTTGACACCACCTCGTCGATCGGAGGGATGCGATGTTCGAGAAGAAGACCGTCCGCGATGCCGATGTCCGCGGAAAGCATGTGCTCGTTCGGGTCGACTTCAACGTGCCGCTGAAAGAGGGCACCGTTATCGACGACACCCGTGTCCGCGCCGCCTTGCCGACGCTGCGCTATCTCGTCGACCGTGGAGCGCGCCCCATCATCGTCAGCCACCTCGGGCGTCCGAAGGGCGAGCCCGATCCGCAGTACTCGCTGCGTCCCGTCCGCAGGGTCTTGGCCCGACTCCTCGGCAGGAACGTTCACTTCATCGACCAGACCGTCGGTCCCGATGTGACGGAGGCTGTCGGGCGGATGGTCGACGGCGAACTCATCATGCTCGAGAACCTCCGCTTCAACCCGGGCGAGAAGACCAACGACCCCGGGTTCTCGAAGCAACTGGCTGATCTCGCGGACGTCTACGTCGATGACGCGTTCGGAGCGTGCCATCGCGCTCACGCCTCGACCGTGGGCGTGACGGAGTTTCTGCCCGCCTACGCGGGCATGTTGCTCGCGCGTGAGGTCGAGATGCTCACCGAGATGCTCACGCATCCGGACCGCCCGTTCGTGGCGATCCTTGGCGGATCCAAGGTGTCGGACAAGTTCGGGGTCATCGACCGGCTTCTGGAATGCGTGGACACTCTCATCGTCGGCGGCGGAATGTGCTTCACTCTCCTCGTCGCCGAGGGTCTTGAGGTCGGCACGTCGATCGTCGAAGACGAGTGGATCGAACCAGCCAAGGAGATGCTTACCAAGGCGAGCGAGCGCGGCGTAGACCTGCTTCTGCCGGTTGATTTCGTCATTGCCGATCAGATCGTCGAGGATGCCGAGACGAAGGTTGTCGGTAGGGAGGAGATTCCCGCCGGTATGATGGGTCTAGACATCGGGCCAACCTCGGTCGAGCTCTTCAAGGGGGCGATCTCGTCGGCCAAGACCGTCTTCTGGAACGGGCCGATGGGGGTGTTCGAGATGACACCGTTCGAGCAGGGCACGAAAGAGGTGGCTACCGCAGTTGCCCGCAACAACAGAGCGGCTTCTGTCGTAGGAGGAGGCGACTCGGTGGCCGCACTCAAGAAGTTCGGGCTAGAGGAGCGGGTGACCTTCGTCTCGACGGGCGGAGGCGCCTCCATGAAGTTGCTCGAGGGTTCTGAGCTGCCGGGTCTGGAGGCTCTGCTCGACCGGTAGAGGTTCCGCGACAGTCGGACAGGAAGGGAAGGTGCGACTCATGGCACGCCGACCGATGATCGCCGGCAACTGGAAGATGTACAAGACCTCGGGCGAGGGCGCGATTCTGGTGCAACAGCTCGAAGAGCGCACGTCCGGCATGTGGGATCGCGTGGACATCGTGGTCTGCCCGCCATTCACCGCTCTCAAGAGCATCTCGACAGTGATCGAGCTCGACCGTCTATCGTTCGGTCTGGGGGCGCAGAACGTCCACTGGGAAAACGAAGGCGCGTTTACGGGCGAGGTGTCCCCCCGGATGCTTGTCGAGTTGCGATGCGACTACGTCATCGTGGGTCACTCCGAACGGCGCGAGATGTTCGGCGAGACCGACGAGACGGTGAACAGGAAGGTGAAGGCGGTATTCGCGGCTGACATGGTGCCGATCATGTGTGTTGGGGAGGCTCTCGGCACTCGTGAGGCGGGTGACACCGACACGCACATACGCAGCCAGGTTCGCGCAGGGCTCGGGGGGCTCACGCAGGCGCAAGCGGAGAAGGTCGTGATCGCGTACGAGCCGATCTGGGCGATAGGCACGGGTCGCACGCCTACCCCGGAGGCAGCCAACGATGTCGCCCGCTCGATACGGGCTACGGTAGGGGCGCTGTTCGCTCCTCCGGCGGCGATGGCCCTTCGTGTTCTGTACGGCGGGTCGGTCAAGGCCGAGAACGCGGTGATGTTCCTGGCCGAGCCCGACATCGATGGTGCGCTCGTTGGCGGGGCTGCGCTCGACGCGGAGTCTTTCGCGGGTATCGTCCGCGCCGCGCTCTGATCGCGATGTCGCAGAACCTCCCCGCGCTTCTTGTCATCATGGACGGCTTCGGTCTGGCGGAAGCCGGTCCAAGCAATGCCATCAGTCTTGCACACACGCCTCGGCTGGACGAGTTGTTCGCGCGATACCCGACCTCGCGCTTGTGCGCGTCCGGTCTTGCCGTGGGCCTGCCGGAGGGGCAGATGGGCAACTCCGAGGTCGGGCATCTCAACATCGGTGCCGGCCGCGTGGTCTACCAGGAGCTGACGCGCATATGCCGCGCCATAGATGACGGCTCTATTCAGGACAACGAAGTCCTTGCCGAGGCTATCGATGCCGCTGTGGCCGCTGGAGGTGCGGTGCACCTGATGGGGCTGCTGTCGGACGGGGGAGTACACAGCCATCGAGACCATCTATACGCCCTAGTCCGAATGGCGAAGAGCCGGGGCGCCTCGCGCATCTTCATTCACTGTTTCCTGGACGGACGGGACGTGCCACCGCGTTCGGGGCTCGGATTCGTCCGGGACCTGCAGGTGTTTCTAGACGAGGTTGGCGTCGGTGCGATTGCGACGGTGATGGGCCGGTATTGGGCGATGGACCGCGACAATTGCTGGGAACGGGTTGAGAGGGCCTGGCGAGCAATGGTGGCAGGCCAGGGCCAGCCGTGCGCAGACGCTTGCGGCGGGGTTTCCGCGTCCTACTCCTCGGACGTCACCGACGAATTCGTGGAGCCCCTGGTAGTCACGCGCGCGGGAGTACCCGTGGCGCTCGTGGAAGACGGGGACAGCGTCGTGCTCTTCAACTTCCGGCCGGACCGCGCGCGAGAGATCACCCGGGCCTTCGTTGATGAAGCGTTCGATCGGTTTCCCCGACCGACTCGACCGAGTGTTCACTTCGTGTGCCTCACGGAATACGACCCGACGCTTCCCGTGGCGGTGGCGTTTCCGAAGGACATACCTTGCTGCGTGCTCGCCGACGTGCTCGCAGACGCGGGCCTCAGGCAGCTGCACATAGCGGAGACCGAGAAATACGCCCACGTCACGTTCTTCCTCAACGGGGGTCTTGAGACACCCAAGACGGGCGAAGAGCGGGTCTTGGTGCCCAGTCCGAAGGTGCCAACGTACGATCTACAGCCGGAGATGTCCGCACCGGAAGTCACGGCTCGTCTTGTCGAGGCGATCGAGGCGGACCGCGCCGACGTCTATGTCGTCAACTTCGCCAATTGCGACATGGTCGGGCATACCGGTGTGTTGTCGGCAGCGGTCGCAGCGGTTGAGACAGTCGACGATGCGGTTGGGAAGGTGGTCGATGCCATCCGGCGTGCAGGCGGAATCGCCATAGTCACCGCCGATCACGGCAACGCCGAGCGGATGGTCGCCGAGGACGGTTCAACGCCGTTCACGGCGCACACCCCTGCGGACGTGCCGGTGTGTGTCATCGCGGACGGTGTGCGCACGCTCGCTGACGGCGGGATTCTAGCTGACATATCGCCCACGCTCCTGTGCCTTCTTGGCATCCCGCAGCCTGACGAGTGGACGGGGCGCTCGCTCTTGCTATACTAGTGCGTCAGCTCGGCGGCTTGGATGGTCGCCTCAAGGTCAAAGGAGACATGCGGGTGAGCGCTCTTGTCGCAGTCATCATGGTCATCCATGTGATAGCTTCTGTCGGTCTTATCGCCTTCGTGCTACTACACTCGGGGAAGGGCACGGGGGTGTCCTCCATGTTCAGTGGAGTGATGCCCACGACCGCCAGTGGTACGGGCATCATCGAGAAGAACCTTGACCGGATCACCCTTGTTCTCGTGGGTGTGTTCACGGTGACGCTCCTTCTGCTGATGGTGCTCTACCGTCCTGGAGTGTAGAACGCGTCCATCATACGATGCTATGCATGGAGCGGCCCCGGACATACACCGGGGCCGCTTTGCGTTCCATGAGAAGCTCCATGTCCTGACTCCGTTGATGTTGTCATTCTATGCAAAGAGGGGGACACTAAATGTGTAGTCTGGAGAGGCGCCGCTACATATCCACGCCGCAAGGGTGCTGGTAGGCGTGCGTTCGCCTCACATGGCAAGTAGACCCGATTCTGGAGGGAGGGTGCGCTTTGACAGGCAAATTCCGCAAGTTGGTTATGGGTGTGCTCAGCACTGCAATGGTCCTCACACTGGTGGGGGCGACTGGGTGCACGGGAGGTGACAAGGACACGAGCGGCGATGCGGGCGATGATGTCCAGAAGGGTGGGACATTCGCCTTCTACATCAGCGAACCGCCGTTCATCGATCCGGTCAACCTCCAGGATTCCGAGGGCGTTCAGGTCGGACAGGCGGTGTTCGACAGTCTCGTGACGTTCGATTACCTGACCTCAGAGATCGCGCCGGCCGCAGCGGAAAGCTGGGAGCCGAACGAGGACGCCTCGGTGTGGACGTTCCATCTGGCCAAGGATGCCAAGTTCCACAATGGTGACCCTGTCACTGCCCAGGACTTCAAGTACGCATGGGAGCGCATCTGCGATCCGAAGAACGAGTCCGAGATCTCATATCACCTGGCCCCGGTAATGGGCTTTGACGAGATGCAGGACGGTACGGGGACCGATTTTCCGGGCGTCAAGGCAATTGATGAGACGACTCTCGAGGTGACGCTGAACTACGCGTTTGCCGACTTCGAGTATGTTGTCGGTCACCCGGCCCTGGCCCCGGTCCCGAAGAGCGCCGTCGAGGGTGGAGTTGAGTACAACGGTGCCACGGTCGACTATTCGGAAATGCCTATCGGCAACGGCCCCTTCAAGATGACGGAGCCCTGGAACCACGATCAGTACATCAAGGTTGCCAAGTTCGATGACTACTACGGCGATGAGCCCAACATCGATGGCGTCGACTTCAAGATCTTCACCGATCAGGACACCGCGTTCCTTGAGTTCCAGGCGGGAACCGTGGACTTCACGCAGATTCCCAGCGGCCAGATCCAGTCGACCATCGACCAGTACGGTGAGAGCGTCGACGGCTACAGCATGGAGCCGGGCAAGCAGACGGTCTTGGGCACCGAACTGGGTGTCTACTATCTGCTCATGAACAACATCGACGACACTTTCAAGGACCCGAAGATTCGCCAGGCGTTCTCGCTGGCGATCAACCGTCAGGCGATCTGCGATACGGTCTTCGAAGGCACGCGCGTTCCTGCAACGGGAATCGTTCCCGACGGCATCGTGGGCTTCCAGGACAACGCATGGAAGTACTCCGTGTACGATCCCGAGGAGGCCAAGACCATCCTCGCTGATGCCGGCTATCCGGACGGCAAGGGTCTGCCCAAGCTCAAGCTCGAGTACAACACGGGCTCTGGGCACGAGGACATCCTGCAGCTCGTGCAGAACGACCTCAAGGCGATCGGCGTCGAGTCCGAGCTGGTGGGCACGGAGTGGGCGCAGTACCTCGACAAGCTCGATCAGCACACCTACCAGGCAGGTCGTCTGGGATGGCAGGCTGACTATCCGATCATGGACAACTTCCTGAACCCGCTCTTCCTGAGCAGCAGCTCCGACAACTACGCGTCGTACAAGAACGCCGATGTCGATGCAAAGCTCGACGAGGCGCGCAAGACGACCGATGCGGACGCACGCATCGCGCTGTACCAGGAAATAGAGACCATAGTCGGCGACGAGGCGGCTTGCGCTCCGTTGATGTTCTACCGCCACACCCGCGTGGCATCTGACCGCGTCATGGACGGCGTGTTCAGCCCGATGAGCCTCTTCAACTTCGAGAAGGTATGGCTCAAGCAGGACGCGGGCGGTTCGGAAAGCTAGGACTTCGTATGATGACGTTTGTACCGGGACGCCAATGTGGCGTCCCGGTACGACGTACGCCTAGGCCCTTGAGCCCCGTATGACAAGATAGGATCCCATGCTCAAGTACATCCTGCGACGGGTGCTGCAGATGATCCCCGTGTTCATCGGGGTGACAATGCTTCTGTTCATTCTCCGGGCACCGGGAATACTGCCGGGAGATCCTGTTCGGATGATCACCGGCGAACGCGCGATTTCCGACACGCTCAGGCAGCAAATAGTCGACGAGTACGGTTTGGACAAACCGATTTGGCGGCAGTACACGATCTACCTGAACGACCTCGCGCACGGTGACCTAGGGGAGTCCTTCCAGAAGGGCCGGGAAGTCACGGACATCTTCCGTGACAAGTTTCCCAACACTATTCGGCTAGCGCTCGCCGCGATAATCGTCGAGATCATCATCGGCATCGGCGCTGGAATCATATCGGCTGTGAAGCAGTATTCATTCGCAGATGTCTTGGTCACCCTGTCTACGTCTATTCTCGTGTCGATGCCGGTCTTCTGGCTTGGCATGTTGCTCCAGCTATCCTTCGGGATCGTGCTCAAGCGCTGGACGGGAGATGCCTTCTACCTCCCGATATCAGGAATGGGCAATCCGCCCGATTTCGTTCACCTGATCTTGCCTTCGATAACGCTCGCCTCGGTCTCTGCGGCGTATGTCGCTCGCATCATGCGTAGCCAGATGCTTGAAGCGATGAGTCAGGACTACATCAGGACTGCCGAGGCAAAAGGACTCACCCGCAGTGCGGTCGTCTGGCGCCATGCGATGAAGAACGCGCTCATTCCGGTTGTGACCTTCATCGGTATCGATCTGGGCGTCATGATGAGCGGCGCGATCTTGACAGAGACCATCTTCAACTGGCCTGGCGTGGGGCGTGAGATATTCCTCGCTATCGGTCAGCGCGACTGGCCGGTTGTGATCGGTGGGGTCGTCGTTATCGTCATCGCTGTCATGTTCATCAATCTGCTCGTGGACCTGAGCTACGCGTGGCTCGACCCCCGGATTCGCTACGGAGGGGCTGCCGAATGAGCGACGAACACAGGCCACACAACCTTCCCGAGGATCGCAACATCCTTCGCGATGTCGAGGGACATCCAGTGGTCCCGCAGGGATCGCAGCTGCCCGTCCCGCCAGTGGACGCCTATGACGACCTCTCTGAGGCTGTACAGGGCGGGCGCACTCTGTGGGGCGATGCCCTCTACCGCCTTCGCAAGAACAAGCTCGCAATCGCGGGTCTTGTGTGGGTGATCTTCATTCTGCTGGTGACTCTGACCGCCGATGTGTGGGTCAAGCCGATCTTCGGCGACCCGCTGACTGTGAATACGCAGATCGGCGCGAACCTGCAGCCACCGTCAGTGGAACACCCCTTCGGAACCGACAAGCTCGGCCGCGATGTGTTCTCTCGCGTCGCATATGGCTCCCGCATCTCACTCACGGTCGGCATCATCGCCGTCTCGATCTCGGTGGTGATCGGGCTGATCATGGGTGCTCTCTCGGGCTACTACGGGGGGTTCACCGACGCCCTCGTGATGCGTACGGCGGACGTCTTCTTCGCGTTCCCGTACGTGCTCTTCGCCATCGCTCTCATCGCGGTGTTGGGGCCGAGCTACCGGAACGTGTTCATTGCGATAGGTATCCTTGGCTGGCCAAGCATCGCGCGTGTGTTCCGCAGCTCGATTCTCTCGGTGAAGGAGAACGAGTACATCGACGCTGCGCGTGCCATGGGCGCAGGCGACCTGAGGATCATGTCCCGGCACATCATGCCCAACGCGATAGCGCCCATCATCGTCTACGGCACTATGAGTATCGGCGGTGCGATCATCACCGAGGCTGCGCTGTCCTTCCTCGGCATGGGTGTTCAGCCGCCGACGCCGTCGTGGGGACTCATGCTCTCCGAGGCGCGGCCGCTTATGTTCCGCGCTCCGTGGATGATGATTTGGCCAGGTTTCGCGATTCTGACGACCGTTCTTGCTTTCGTGCTGATGGGCGACGGCCTGCGCGACGCTCTCGACGTGAAGATGAAGGACTGACCGATGCCCTCATTGCTCGAAGTCACCAATCTGAAGACCCATTTCTTCACGCGCGACGGTGTTGTCAAAGCCGTTGACGGGGTGAGCTTCTCGCTCGAGGAGAGCAAGACACTCGCGGTTGTCGGCGAATCCGGCTCCGGGAAGTCGGTCAATGCGCTGACTCTCATGCGGCTCATCCCGCAGCCGCCAGGCAAGATCGTTGACGGCGAGATCCGGTTCAAGGGCGAGAGCGTTCTGGCGATGGACGACGCGTCGGTCCGAGCGCTGCGCGGGAACCGGATCGCGATGATATTCCAGGACCCCATGACGTCGCTCAACCCGGTGTACCGGGTGGGGCGCCAGATCGGCGAGTCGCTTCAGCTCCACAAAGGCATGAATCGGAAAGAGGCTTTCGAGCGCGCGATCGAGCTGCTTGACACTGTCGGCATCCCGCAGGCTCGGCAGCGAGCGCGGGACTACCCGCACCAGTTCTCCGGGGGGATGCGCCAACGGGCGATGATCGCCATGGCACTCGCATGCGACCCGGATATCCTGATAGCCGATGAGCCAACCACCGCGCTCGACGTGACCATTCAGGCTCAGATTCTCGATCTCATGATAGAGCTCCAGCAACGCACGGGGACCGCCATCATCGTGATCACGCACGATCTCGGTGTCGTCGCGGACATGGCCGATGACGTCATGGTCATGTACGCAGGTAAACAGGTTGAGTACGGCCCGGCGGACGAGGTCTTCTACAAGCCGCTTCACCCCTACACATGGGGTCTGCTTGACAGCCTTCCCCGGCACGATATCGATGAGAAGGGCGACTTGTGCCCCATCAAGGGCCAGCCACCGAGCCTCATCAACGTGCCGAGCGGGTGCGCCTTCCACCCGCGTTGCCCCTACGCCAAGGAGATTTGCCGCACGACCACCCCGGAACTTCGGGCTATCGATCGCTCGCATGCGGCTGCGTGTCACTTCGCAGGCGACGGAGGCTTCGTGCGGGGCGACGTAGCATGCGCGGGGGTGAGCTCCTGATGTCGGAGTTGCTCACGGTCACAAACCTGTGCAAGTACTTTCCGGTGGAGCAGGGCGTTCTCAGTTCGCGCATCGGCAAGAAGGTCTACGCCGTCGACGATGTGAGTTTCGGGGTCAATGCGGGGGAGACACTCGGTCTCGTTGGCGAGTCCGGGTGTGGCAAGTCTACTACCGGGCGTTGCGTCATACGTCTTCTGGAGCCCACGCAGGGGTCGATCACATTTGCTGGTGATGATGTCCTGAAGATGCGCGGCGCCGCGTTGCGCGCGTACCGTCGTGACGTGCAGATCATCTTCCAGGACCCCTACGCCTCGCTCAACCCGCGCATGACCATCGGCGAGCTCGTCTCCGAGCCGCTTGTCGTTCACAAGATCGGCACCAACGGTGAGCGTCGTGCGCGAGTCGAGGAGTTGCTCGACACAGTCGGGCTCAACCCGGAACACATCAACCGCTATCCACATGAGTTCTCCGGCGGGCAGCGCCAGCGCATCGGTATCGCTCGCTCGCTCGCGCTTCAACCCAAGCTGATCGTATGCGATGAGCCCGTTTCGGCGCTGGACGTTTCCATCCAGGCGCAAGTCATCAACTTGCTCGACGACCTCCAGGACCGTCTCGGCCTGACGTACCTCTTCATCGCTCATGACCTGTCGGTCGTGCGACATATCTCTGATCGCGTGGCAGTCATGTACCTTGGCAAGATTGTGGAGATCGGGGACTGGAAGGAACTCTACGATGCGCCTAGCCACCCCTACACGCAGTCGCTGCTTTCGGCAGTTCCGGTACCCGATCCGGACAAGCAGCGCAAGCGCGAACGAATAATCCTCCAGGGAGATGTTCCAAGTCCGATCGATCCGCCGAGCGGGTGCCGCTTCCACACCCGTTGTCCGATTGCGCAATTCCCGACATGCTCGGAACGGGAACCGGAGCTTCGCGAGCTCGTGCCTGGTCACAGAGCCGCGTGCCACTTCGCGGAGCCGTTCCCGATCAGGAGCTCGCACCATCACGCCGTCGCAGCCCACACCCCCAAACCCCCCGCTGAGCAGGGGTAGGCAACGCTAGGACGTATTGCTATACTTGCCAACGCTGTCCCCCCGGGGACACCACATGTCCGAGTGGCGGAATGGCAGACGCGCTAGGTTGAGGGCCTAGTGTCCTTAGGGACGTGCGAGTTCAACTCTCGCCTCGGACACCATGAGTGAACAGCGGCTCTTCCCGAAAGGGGAGGGCCGCTTTGCGCTTCTAGCTCCCTGCCGAGGACGGGTCGCTGTCGACGGTGCCCACACTGTCGGGTCCGAGGTAGCGGAAGGCTACGACGGCGATGTCGTCCGACGGATGCCCGCCGGCGTGTTCCTCGGCTGTCGCCAGCAGGCGTTCGACGACTACCTGAGGTGAGGCGTCACCTAGCGAGTCAAGCACGTCCCGGACACCGCTCTCGCCAAGGAACTCCGATCCGCGCCTTGAGTCGATCAACCCATCCGTGTACATGACGAACCGGTCTCCGATTTCGAGCCGTGACTCGTACTCCTCGAAGATGCTGTCGGGATCGACGCCGAGCGGAAGGTTCCTCACGGTGATGTCCTCGGCACATCCCGCGATCGTGCATACGACCGGGGCAGGATGCCCGGCGCACGCGACGCTCATGACTCCCGTGCCGAGATCGAGGACCCCGTAGATTGCCGTGATGAAGCGAGCTTCATCAATCTGCTGCGTGATCGCACGGTTCGCGGATGTGAGTACTTGTGCTGGGCGGTCCTCCCGGTATGCGAACGCCCGTATCGTGCTGCGTGCCATGGCGGTGAGCGTGGCCGCCTCAAGTCCCTTGCCCGCGACATCTCCTACCACGAATGCGACACGTCCCGGGTGAGCCTCGAACACGTCGTAGAAGTCACCGCCGATCCTTGTCAGCTCGGCGACACTGCGATACGCCATCGCTAGGTCGACACCGGGAATCTCGGGAGCTGCGGTAAGAAGGGCTGCCTGGAGCGTATCGGCAATGCGGTGCTGGGACTCGTACAGGCGTGCATTCTCGATGAACAGCGTGAGCATGACAGAGAGCTTCCGCGCGAAGTCGATCTCATCCTCGGTGAAGGCGTGTGGCTCCCCATGGAAGTTTACGTACAGAATGCCTATCCGCTCCTCGCGGAAGCGCATCGGGACGGCCATGGCCGAGGAAATGCCAAAGAGGTGCATCGTGGCCGAGTTTGCGCGGGGGTCTCCGGGCGCGTCGTCGAGAGCCAGCGGTTCGCTGTCGTCCTCGTCCCTGATCGGGATGGGCACGTCGGCATCCGTGAACGTGCTGCCGATGATGTCCTCGGGAAACTGCCATGCATGAACCGGTACCCACAGGTCGCCTTCGCGCAACATGATGGAGGCACTGTCGGCATCCAGGGCGGCGCCGGTCTCCTCGACCACGCGCCATAGGACCTCATCGATATCGAGAGAAGCGAGGATCGTCTGGTCGATGGCAGCGAGGGCGGCGTTGAGATCGCGGGAGGCGCGGAGGCGATACTCTGCACGCTTGCGACGGTCAATGTCCTCAACCGTTGCGATGAAGTACTTCGGGGCGCCCTCTTCGGTGGTGAGCAGCGTGCGGGTCGTATTGACCCAGATCACGGACTTGTCCTTGCGAATGTAGCGTTCTTCGAGGTCGTAGTCCGCGATCAGCTCGCCTACGAGAGCGTCGTCCAGCTTGCGCTGGCGCACGAGGTCTTCGGGATGCGTGATCGCGTCCGGCGACAGCTCCAGCAGCTCGTCAACGGGGTAGCCGGTGATGTTCGCGAACCGCGGGTTGACCGTCAGCCACGAGCCGTCAAGTCCGACGTGCGCGATTCCAAGACTTGCCTGCTCGAATGTCGACCGGTACCGGACTTCGCTGTCGCGAAGCGCATCAGCAGTCTGGGTCAGTTCGCGAAACAGAACGTCGTACGGCCGCGTCAGCCCGATGTAGACGACCGCGCGATACAGCGCGAAGTAGGCGATGATGCGTACGAAATGGCCGGCCAGGTTCCACGGTCCGAAGGGATGCGCGTACAGCGTGAACATCACCTCGGCGAGAGCGGAGGTCGCTATGCTGAGCGCGATGAATCGGGACACCCCTGGATCGAAGTGGCGGCGGGCGCGTGCGAACAGGGAAAGACCCACGAGAAACGCGGCAACGACGACCCACTCGCTCCAAATCTTGAACGGTGTCAGTCCTGAGTCCTCGATGAACGCCCGGGGAAAGATCCCTGCGATGATCGAGCCCACAAGCAGTACCGAGGCCGCTGCAAACACCCAGAACACCGTAGCTGGGCGCGCACGCCGGGTGACGAACAAGGGAGCCGCTAGAACCGCGACAGCCTGCAGGTAGCGTGCGGCCAGCCACAGCTGCGTGGGCAGGTCGGTGCTCACATCCGGGATAATACCGACCCCGCGGTAGGTGACTGCGTGCAGCAGGTCGATACCGGCCACGAAGAGGTAGGCGATCCCGAGAACGAGCAGGTAGCCGTTAGTGAAGTAGCGTCGGGCGTTCCATGTTACCGTGAACGCCAACGCTGCAACGACAACCGCGAAGAGCTCTACGAACAGGTGAAATGCCGGGTAACCAAGGGATTGTCGCACGATGAGAAGGACTCCTGCGACGGCGACCCAGCCGAGGGTGTAGGCAAACCAGCGGTTGTCGTACCGATGTTCGATCGTCATGGGTCCTCGTCCGCAGGCGAGAGCTGTTCGGGGTTTGTGATCCTGGGGTATCGTGACATGCGCCGCGGCACACGGGCAACCGCCCGGTGGTGGGCTGCGCTATCCTAGACGGGTGACCTAGGGGAAGGTGCGTGGGAGTACGTGATCGAGTTCGCCGAGATCACTGTTGGCCACGATGCGGGCGTCGGGTGTGTTCGCTGTCGCCCGACCCACCACATGATCGGTTCCTGCCGACCCAGGGAGGACATCGTTGCCGACATCGGATCGGCGGTCGACGGCTGGAGCTGGGGTTGCGGTCCGAACATCGTCCTGCTCGGCTGCGAGGCCTTCTCACATCCGGATCTGACCGAGGTCGTTGATTCTGCTGTTCGCGCCGGGGTAGTGCGCCTGTCCGTCAGGACAGATGGTGCGGCGCTTGCAGACCCGGACGCCGCTGAGCATTTCGTGCGCACGGGCGTGCGACGCATCGAGGTAACGCTTCTGGCCGGGTCCTCGGAGGTTCACGACAGGCTCACAGGGTCACCTGGAAGCTTCGACTTGGCCATCGCCGGAATGCGTGCATTTGCCGCGGCTTCGAGCTCGCAGGACGTCAAGACGACTCTGTCCGGCCTGGTCCCCGCATGCGAGCACAACATCACCGGCATCCCCGACACAGTCCTTGCCTTCGCCCAGGCGGGGGCAAGCGTCGTCACTGTTGATGCCTCGCGCGCGAAGCGGCGCGCTCACGTACCCTGGCTCCAGGCCGCGGCGCTCACGGGCGTGCTCAATGCCGTGTGGGTATCCATCGAGGGTATCGAGCCGGAGACGCTCGGCGAGGGGGCCGCGCACGCGGTGCCTGCCACGACTTGCAGGGGGGCTTGAGGTGTCCGCGGGTCCGCTGCGCGTGGCTCTGCTGGGGCTTAGTTCCTCCGGCTATCAGTCGCTTGCCCTTGGCTACCTGAGGGCGTCCGCCGAAGCTGACTCGCGGCTTGCGGGACGGGTCGGATTCCAGACACTCGATCTGACGGTCGACCTTGATCCATGGTGGGTCGCGTTTCGCGTTGTCGACATGAGACCGGATGTCCTTGGCATATCTGTGACCTGCTGGAATGCGCGGAAGGTATACGAGTTGTGCGACATCGTTCGGGGAGCGATGCCGGAGATCACTATCGTCCTCGGCGGCCCGGAGGTCGGACCGATCGCCGAACGTGTCCTGGAGCTGAACCCGGCCGTCGACATCATCGTCAGAGGTGAAGGCGAGGAGACCTTCTCTGACCTTCTGGACACATTGTCGCGTGGAGGGAAACCCTGGCGCGTCGAAGGCGTCACAGCGCGTCGGGAGGGCTCGATCTCGTCCGCCCCTGACCGCTCCATAATCGGGACGCTCGACGCGATTGCTTCCCCGTACCTGTCCGGGGTATGTCAGCCCCTGGAGGGCTCCGCCTACATTGAGACATACCGGGGCTGCCCGCATAAGTGCGGGTACTGCTTCGAGGGCAAGGGATACGGGCGAGTGCGGTGCTTCTCGGACGAACGCGTCGAGGCCGAGGTAGCGGCGATCGTCGCGAGCGGCGTTCGCACATTCTCTTTCATCGACCCCGTGTTCAACCTGACCCGCGAACGGCTCGGTTGGCTCGCGGGTCTCATGGAGCCGTATGCGCGGGAGGGTGTCAGACTGCACACCATCGAGGTCGATATCGAGCGCATCGGTGCCGAGGAGGCAGCTCTGCTGAAGATGGCGGGAGTCATGTCCGTGGAGACCGGGCCCCAGACGGTGGGGAGTGCCGCGCTCGCTATCTGCCGGCGGTCCTTCGATCGCGACCGGTTCGCCGCCGGAGTGGGGGCCCTGCGTGCAGAGGGAATCAGCGTCGAGTGTGATTTCATCGTCGGGCTGCCCGGCGACACGCTTCAGGACTTCCTGGACGGCCTTCGCTTCGCACTCACGCTCGATCCCGGGAAGATCCAGATATCGACGCTTCATGTGCTGCCGGGGACCGACCTGTGGGAACGCGCGGACGAGTTCGGTCTCGTATTCCGCGAGGAGCCGCCGCACGAGGTGGTGTGTACCGCGCAGATGAGCTTCACGGATCTTCGCCGGGCTGAGGTCCTCGGCAGTTCGGTTGTTGCGCAGTACAGCGCCCGCACGGGTCCGCCGGTCGCAGGGGCGGTGGCGTCGTGAGTGGTGTCTCGCGCCGCGCGCAGGCGATTCGGCCGTTCGTGGTCATGGACATCGTTGCGCGGGCGAAGGAACTTCAGGCTCAAGGTCGTGACATCGTTCGGCTCGAGATCGGCGATCCTGACCTTCCCACGCCGGATGTTGTCAAGCGGGCCGCCGAGGAAGCGATGGAGCGTGGGGACACGGGGTATACGCAGTCTCTCGGCATCCCCGATCTTCGCGACGCCGTATCCCGGCACTATGCGCGGACATACGGCGTCGAGGTTGACCCGGATCACATCATCGTCACCCAGGGCACGTCTCCGGCGATGCTGCTGCTCTTTGGCGCTCTGCTCGATCCCGGCGACGAAGTGATCGTCTCCGATCCGTGCTACACGGCCTACCCGAACTACATCGATTTCCTTGGCGGCGCTACCGTTCGTGTCCCTGTGCGTGCCGAGGAGGGCTATCGCTTCCGGCCTGAGGAGGTGCGCGCGGCGATCACGCCACGGACCAGGGCGGTGATGATCAACTCGCCGGCCAACCCGATGGGGACGACTCTCGGACCCGATGACCTTCGTGCTCTGGCGCAGATTGCCGAGGAGACCGGCGTCTACATCGCGAGCGATGAGATCTACCACGGGCTGTGCTTCGACAGTGAGGATCGCTCGATCCTGCAGTTCACCGACCGCGCGTTCGTGCTGAACGGCTTCTCCAAGACGTATGCCATGACCGGGTGGCGGCTGGGATACCTCATCGCGCCAGAGGAGTTCGTCCGTCCTGCCGAGAAGATTCAGCAGAACTTCTTCCTGTGCGCGAATCACTTCGTGCAAGTCGCCGGCGTTGTTGCGCTGGAGAAGACAGATGCGGAGGTCGCGCGGATGAAAGCGATCTATGACGAACGGCGGCGCTTCCTGGTCCCGGCTCTGAGGGACATTGGTCTGCTGGTGGCTTCTGAGCCTTCGGGCGCGTTCTATGTGTTTGCGGACGCCCGCGCGTGGGGTTCGGACTCTCTCGTTCTCGCCCGTCGTCTACTCGAGGAGGTCGGCGTCTCCGTTGCGCCCGGCATCGACTTCGGGGCAGGCGGCGAAGGCTTCCTGCGCTTCAGCTATGCTACCTCCCTTGATCGTCTGCGGGAGGGCGTCGAACGCCTGCGTGTGTGGGCGGACGAGAACGTGCATGCGTGAGGCGGTGCTCCCCGAGTTGCGGTTCCGGGCGTTGAGCCCGATGATGACCGGCAAGGATGTGCAGTCATCCCGCGGAATCATCCATTCGTCGCGGGAAGCTCCAGCTTCTTGGGAGCAACGACGATGAACACTGTAGTATGTGATGTACGACACTGTGCAGCGGCATGGAAGTTGCTTTCATTTGAGAGACACCAACCAGTCGCTGCATGGCGCAACCGAGGGGACACGAGACGTGATCGATAGTTGGGGCAAGGCCGACCTCCACATCCATACCGCTCACAGCGATGGCATCGCGCGGGTCCCCGAGGTAATGGACTACGTGCAGGAGCACACGGACCTGCAGGTAATCGCCATAACCGATCACAACACGATCGAAGGGGCCCTGTTTGCCAAGTCCCTGGAGGAGCTCTACGACTTCGAGGTCGTCGTGGGCGAGGAGATCTCTTCCCGTTCCGGCCACATCATCGGCCTATACCTGGAGCACCCGATTCGGGCGGGACTATCGGCCGCTGAGACCATCTCCCGAATCAACGAGCAGAACGGTGTGGCGATCATCCCGCACCCGTTCTCGAATCAGGGGGTCTTTGGTCCATTCGGCATGAACGCATTCGGTGCTGCGCTCAACGACCTGGCGTTTCACGCGCTCGAGGTCTACAACTCGATGCCGTTCCTGGTCTATGCGAACCGGGTCGCTTCAATGATGTTCGCGGGTGGACAGGGTATCGCCGCGACAGGGGGATCCGATGCCCACGTGCTGCATGGCATCGGCAAGGGCTACACCGTCTTCAAAGGGTCAACGGCCGAGGAGCTAAGGACCAGCATCGACAATCTCGAGACGCGTGCCGAAACCGGTCGCGGGGGCTTGTCTGTGGCCTTGCGCTACGCGTTCCGCGACCCGCAGATCCGTCGCCAGCAATCGCTGAACTGGGAGCGCTGCAAATCCCCCGCACGCTCGTAGTGCGGCGTGCGCACCGATCCACGATCCAGGACCGCTGTACTCTCCGTACGGTGCCCTAGCGTCGTTCCAGGTCCGATTTGGCTGCCAGTACAGCGCTCCTCAGCGCCTCCGCAACCACCGGGTCTTCCCCCCACGCGGACAGGCGAGTCACGTATACGTGTGAATCGACGCGTGCCTGGCGCATTGCAACAGTCAGGTCGAGAACAGTCGAGACCGACTCAAGCGGGTAGCACGCGGGGACGACAAGTATTCGTGTGCATCCGAGTGCTGCAAGATGGCGAACTGTCTCGGTCACGTCGGGAGGACGCCAGTCCGCCCAACACAATCGGATGTTGTTCTCCGCAAGGCCCTTCTCGATGAGTGTTATCCGCACCCTGTTCACGAATGCGTTCTCCTGCACGTCGAACCCGGCGTGCGTGCGTTCCCGGCCCTCGGACTGCCCGTGCATGAGAAGTGCGACACCGGTGGTCGAGGGATTCTGTGTGCTTGCCGCGATGCGCGCTGAGACCATGTTGACGATGCGATCTGACGCCCACAGCGGAGAGGTGTAGACGACTTCGAGGCCGGCGGCTTCGGGTCGCAGCGTATCAATCGATGCCTTGGCCCGGTCAATATCGAATGACTCCGCCACTGAGAGCGCGGCGACGATAATGCGGCGAAACCCACGGCGGTAGAGCCGCGCGACGTTTGCAGCGAGGGACTCCTTGCTGCCGCAAGTCACGAGATCGACGCGAGGGAACTGCTCTCGCCCAAGAAGCCCTTGAAGCTGGGCTGTGACAGACCGCGCCTGTGCGGCGGCGGGACTACGTCCTCCCACAGCACGGTAGCGCGCCTTCTGAGCAGCATACAGAAACGGCGTGATACCTATGCCTGCTTCCGGCAGCCCGGCGTCAGCGAGGTCGATCAGGTCGCGCGCGGTTGCGGACGGATCGTACGTTTCGGGCTCGATGCACGCCAAGACGACGACTGCTATTGGATTCCCGTCCGAGATGGGACCCTCATCCACCAGTTCCACCGAGGGTGTCCGGGAAGCCATGTGAGTCAAGACCGAAGAGGCAAGGCCAAACCCGCCTCCAACGACGCCAAGGGCAAGAAGCGCAGCGAAGAGGGTGACCTCGGTCCTTCCGTACGCGATGACGATGCGAGCGAGGCCAGCGCCAACGAGGCTGGTTGAAACGAGCGCAACGACCAAAGCGAGCGGTTCGCGCGAGCGCTTCAAGCTCAAGAGTCCCACGACGGCAGCTCCGGTCACCAACGCGCCGCCGAGGAGTTCTATCCAAGCAATCGTGGGCACACCCGGAACCTCTCTACGCATGTCATCCGATAATACCCCTAGTGAAGCCATCGGGATTGACAGCGATACCCCAGGGGGTATACTTGATACGTACGCAGTATATGAGGACAGATCGTGAGGAGTAACTCCATGGATGGTTCAGTGAGAGATGTTTCGAGCAAGGACTTCACTTCCGAGGTTCTAGATGCGAGCATGCCGGTGGTCGTGGATTTCTGGGCTCCATGGTGCGGGCCGTGTCGGGTCGTTGGTCCGGAGATTGAGAAACTCGCCGCGACGATGGGCGATTCGGTGAAGTTCGTGAAGGTCAACATCGATGACAACCGGGAGCTTGCCGTCACGTATGGAGTCATGAGCATCCCGACGATAGCCAAGTTCGAACGCGGGAGCCTGGTTGCACAGGTGGTTGGCACCCGAGGTGCGGACGGACTTCGTGCGGAACTCGCGCTTGCTGCGAGCTGATAAGATTGCCTACGTATGACCTGCAGTGTCAGGATTGTCGGGAGCGGTTCGAGTTGTTCGTCCCGCGCCTGATCCGGGACGAGGACAAGATCTGTCCGCGTTGTGGTTCGGATCGTGTGAAGACCGGCGTAGGCGGCGGGCTCCTTGGCCGGGGTACCAGGGCGACGAATCCCTCGTGCGGCACAGGGGGATTCACGTGAGGATGAGCTAGGCCCTTCGGACGAAGGGCAGACGAGGCGGCTCTGTGGAATACGCCTACAAACGTGTTGGGACCATGAACTTCACCAAGACGATCGAAGCCGTGGAGCGATCAGCTCGCGACCACGGCTTCGATGTGCTTCACTACCACGACATCACAGCGGCGCTCGCCGCCAAGGGGTTTCCGATTCGTCCGCTTGCGATCTTCGAGATCGCTCCTGCGGGCGTGGAGCTGGAAGTGCCGGTCTCCCTGCTCATGCCATGCCGGGTCAACGTTTACGAGCAGGATTCGGAAGTCGTCATCGCCGCGCTCCGGCCTACGCTCTTCAGTGCTGTCTACCCCGAGCACGGACTCGACGAGATAGCTCTCGAGTTCGAGAAGGCCGTGGTAGCGGTCGTGGACGGAGCGGTTGGCTGACCGTTCCGTCTACTGGACGCACGACGAGTACTTGAGGAACACGGCGATTGCATCGTCGATCAGCTCGTCCCGGGTCTTGTCAGTGTCATCGATCAGGCAGCGCTTCATCGAGTGCCCGATGATGTGCATCCCGACCTGATTGAGTGCCGACTTGGCCGCCATGATCTGGGTGAGGACGGCCTCACATTCCTTCTCGGACTCGATCATTGTCTGCAGGCCGCGAATCTGACCTTCGAGACGTTTGAGACGGTTGATGATGCGCCGGCGCTCGCTGTCGTCGGGGATGGTTGCGGAGATGTCAGCCATTGGTCGCTCCCGGTCTTTGGATTGCGGTATTATTGGGCGTTGCCTGTAGGATAATATACCCCCTGGGGGTATGCCACACAACCGTGCGGGAGAACCATGGGCTATCGCAGGGAGGAAGGTGCAGGGGCGGGAGCGTCGCCCAGGGTACGCCGGATCAGGCGGATCCTGTGGGCGATTCTCGTCCTGAACCTCGCGGTCGCCGTCGCGAAGATGGCCTGGGGGTATGTCACGGGCTCGGTGGCGATGCAGGCAGACGGCTTCCATTCACTGTTTGACGGCGCTTCGAACGTCGTGGGACTTGTTGGGATGTACGTCGCCGGCCGGCCCGCCGACCGCGAGCACCCCTACGGCCACGGCAAGTTCGAGACGTATGCATCAGCGGCCATCGGCGCGATGCTCGCATTGGCTGCATACCGCGTGGGCAGCAGTGCCATCCATGCGCTCGTTGACGGTGGCGCACCGCCCCGCGTCGACGCGGTGTCCTTCGGGATCATGATCGGCACGCTCGCTGTCAACATCGGTGTCACGACGTATGAGCGTCGCGTGGGACGCAAGCTCGGTAGCGAGATTCTCGTCGCGGACGCAAGCCATACGGGAAGCGATGTTCTCGTGAGTCTCGGCGTTATCGCTGGGCTGGTGGCCGTGCGTCTCGGCTTCCCGATCGCCGACCCGATCATCGCGCTCGGGGTATCCGTAGCGATCGCATACACCGCATGGGCGGTCTTTCGACAGGCCAATGAGACCCTGTCGGACAGCGCCCGCATCGACCCGGGAGAGATTTGCGGAGCGGCCTGCCTGGTCGAAGGTGTCCTTGGCTGCCACAGTGTCCGGACGCGCGGTTCGGAGTCGGAGGTCTACGTCGATCTGCATATCCAGGTCGACCCGTCGTCTACTGTCAAGGAAGGACATGCCGTGGCCGAGGAGGTCGAGCGCGCAGTCTGCGTGGCCTTCCCTTCGGTGGTCGACGTGATAGCGCACCTGGAGCCTCTCGACGAATACCAGGCGTCAAAGACCGCCGAGGAGATCGATGCCGGTCTCGTCTGATCAACCCTCGCACGCCTGGAAGGGCTACGCTCTTGCCGTGTTGGCTGCTGCGAGCTGGGCCACCGGCGGGCTCACGGCGAAGTGGCTCTTCAGTCCGCTTGACGCCACGACGTCGGCGTGGCCGCTTCCTCCACTCGGAATGCAGATCGATCCAGCCGTTCTGTCGGGAGCCCGTGCTCTGACGGCCTTTGCGTTGCTTGCCGCGTATCTCGTGTTTCACAGACCGGGCGAGATCCGGGTGTCCATCCGGGAGGTGCCGTTTCTTGCCGTCTTCGGGGTCTTCGGTCTCGCGGCGGTCCACTTCACCTACTTCAAGGCGATCTCCTACACGAACGTCGCCACGGCGATTCTGCTGGAGTACCTGGCGCCTGTGATCGTGTTGGTCTTCTCCGTGGCTTTCCTCGGTGAGCGTCTGACGTGGTCGCTCCCCGCCGGTGTGGCACTTTCGATAACGGGGTGTGCGTTGGTCGTGGGCGCAGCATCACCCGGTGGCATAGTCGTGTCGGTCCGGGGCGTCGCGTGGGGTCTGGCCGCCGCGGCGTTCTTCGCCCTTTACTCTCTCCTCGGAAAGCACGCCGCAGGGCGATTCTCGCCCTGGAGACTACTTGTCTTTGGGCTCGGGTTCGCGACGCTGTTCTGGGTCATCTACTTGCGCGGTGTCACCGCGATCTTCGGGGCCATGTCGTCTCCGGGCGGAGCAGCGTCAATCGTGTACGTGGCGGTCGTGAGCACGATCGTTCCGTTCTCGGCTTTCCTCAAGGCGTTGCACTATATCGATGCAACCCGGGCGACTGTGACCGCCACTCTGGAGCCCGTGATAGCGGGAATCGCCGCATGGTTGCTCCTCGGCGAGACCTTCGACGGCACGCAGCTTGCCGGAGGCGCGTTCGTCATGTGCGCGATTCTGCTTGTTCAGCGCACGGGACACGCTAGGGAGTCGCTGCCGCCAGCCACGTAGGAGACCCGGTCCCGTGGGGCCGCGGCAAGGTCCGCGCAGAGTGGTATATAGTTTGCTAGGGCGCGGTATTTCCTCGGCGCCCGCAGGTGCGGATCACCCCCCGGAGGAGCACCGTGGAGCTCGGTCAGCGACCAGAACTGCGACAGAAGGTCACCCTGTCGCCTCAGGTCTACCAGGGACTGAGTATTCTGGCGATGCCCATCGCCGATCTCGAGCTTCTCGTGGAGGCGGAGATGCTGGAGAATCCACTCCTCGAGGTCGACGAGCTCGAGTCGGAACCCGATGAGATGGAAGACGAGCGCGTGGAGTCGGCCGAGGAAGAACGAGCCTGGGACGATTGGCTCGAGATGTACGACGAGCTCGAGTCCATGGACACCTCGGCCCCCCGGGATCCCAATGCCGAAGCGCCCAATACCGAGGAGTACGTCGGCGGCGTTCTCTCATTCAGCGACTACCTGATAGACCAGGTGGCACTACTCGATACTCCCGACGATGTCAGCCGTGCGGCGCGCGCAGTGATCGGCTTGCTTGATGGCGATGGTTTCTTCGAGGGGGATTGCGCGGAGATAGCCGCGCTCGCCGGTGTTTCGGGCGAGTCAGCGGAGCAGGGTCTTGGCGTCGTTCAACAACTCGATCCCCCCGGCGTCGGGGCCAGGAATGTGATCGAGGCCCTGATGATTCAATCGGCGTACCTGGGTCTTGAGGAGCCTCTGCTCGAGCGGCTGATCCGTTCGCATCTCGATGACGTCGCGGCGAGCCACTTCCGCAAGATCTCTCGTGCACTGCGTGTCGACGAGCGGGAGATATGGCGGCTCGTCGACGTGCTGAAGACATTGAACCCTCGTCCGGCAGGTGCGTTCTCGCCCGGCCCGTCGCCCGGGTACATCGTTCCGGACGTGACTCTGCGTCGCTTCGACGACGAGTGGCTCATCGTTTCGAACAACGAGTCCATCCCGACCCTACGCGTCAGTCCGAAGTACCGCTCCATGTTGCGTTCCGGCTCAACAGCCGACGAAGACACCAGACGCTACCTTCGCGAGAAGATTCGGTCGGCCGAGAGCTTCATCAAGAACATCGACCGCCGCAAGGACACGGTGAGCAGGATCATCCGCATCATCCTGGAGGTTCAGGATGAGTTCTTCAAGGACGGTAGGGGCGATTTGAGGCCGTTGCGTCTCGAAGACGTGGCGGTCGAATTGGGGGTCCACCTCTCGACCGTCAGTCGTGGAGTGACGGCCAAGTACATGGCGACCCCGTATGGGCTATTCGAGCTCAAGCACTTCTTCAGCGGTGGGTATCGGACGCGGCAAGGCGTAGATGTCTCTTCGACAAGCATCAAGCAGCACCTCAAGGGCATTGTGACCGCCGAAGACCCCAACCACCCGTTCTCGGATCAGAGACTCGCTGAGACGCTTTCCGACGAAGGCGTTCAGGTGGCTCGCAGGACGGTCGCGAAGTACCGGGAGGAACTCGGAATCGAGCCCTCGTGGGCGCGGAAGAGGCGACCGTGAGCGAACCCACGACGACATTGAAGCCCGGTGCGGAGAATCCCAACGGAACCCGGAGGGCAACCCGCAACAGAGCGGTCCGTGCGGTTGGCCTTGTGGCCGCGATGCTTGTCGCCGTCACCGTGCTCCATCTCTTCACGGCTGTTAGCGGCGGCAACACCATGATTCATCTGCTCTACCGGCGGCTGTACTACATTCCGATTCTCTATGCGGCGTTCGTGTTCGGGAAGCGGGGTGGCCTTCTCGCGGCTCTTGGGGCCTCGACACCTTTCGCGCTGCACGCACAGGTGTCACTCGGTGGCTTGTTCGGGGCGCATGCGGATAACACGTATGAGGTGGTGATGTACTTCGCCATGGGAGTGCTGTTCGGTACTCTTCGCGACATGGAGGAACGCAAGACTCACGACCTCCGACAGGTGAGTCTGCGCCTTGAGGATGCGTACAAGAAGCTTGAGGAGCGCGCGATTCAGCTCATCAACATCCAGGACTACACGCAATCCATCCTGCGTTCGATCACCTCCGGTGTCTTGACGGTGGGTCCGGATGGATCTGTGACGACGGTGAACCCGGCTGCCGAGCGCATGCTGGGCATCTCCGAGTACGAGATGGTTCCCAAGCCGATCGGCGCCGTCCTGAAGGACGACGGGGGGTTGTCCGCCGATGTCGAGAAGGTGCTGTCAGGACGCCTTCCCCTGACGTTGCGGGAGGTCAAGGTTGTCACGCAGTCTGACAAGACCATTCATGTCCAGGCTTCCACCTCCCGTATGCGCGCCGTCGGAGGTCGCATCCTTGGCGCCGTTGTGACTGTCGAAGACATCTCGGAGGTCAAGAGCCTCACGGAGCAGCTGATCCGTGCCGACCGTCTGGCGGCAATGGGTGAGTTGACAGCGGGCGTGGCTCACGAGGTGCGCAACCCCCTCGGGATCATCCGGGCGTCCGTACAGCTTCTCGAAGAGAGCAAGTGCGACGAGGACCGAATCCGTGAGGCTGCCGGCGTGATCAAGCAGGAGATCGATCGGTTGGACAAGGTGATCAAGGCCTTGCTGGACTTCGGGAGGCCGAGCAAGCCGACGTTCGTCGAGACCGATGTCGAGAGCGTGCTGAGTGATGTGGTTCTCTTCACCAAGCGGTTTGCGAAACAGGCTGACGTGGCGATCGAAGAGCACTTCTCGGCCAGCCTCCCTCTTGTCCATGCCGATCCCGATCAGTTGAAGCAGGTGTTCCTGAATCTCGTGACCAATGCAGTCCAGGTAATGGAGGAATCCGGGGGGACTATCGCAATCGAGACTGGCCATGTGCCGGGCTACGTCTTCGTCACCGTGTCAGATACCGGGCCCGGCATTTCGGAAGCATCCCTCGGCAAGGTGTTCGATCCCTTCTTCTCCACGCGCGACGAAGGCACCGGTCTTGGACTGACGATGGTACACAGAATCATCGACGAGCATGATGGGCATATCGAAGTGGGGAGCGGGTCAGACGGAACCGTGTTTCGCGTGTCACTTCCCGTGGCGGCCCACAACGACATTGATGAGGAGTGACAAATGAAGCAGCGCGTGCTGATCGTCGATGACGAGAAGAACATGCGTTGGGTGCTCGCCCAAGCGCTGGAGGCGGTGGGTTTCGATGTGGGCCAGGCCGCGGACGGCAAGGAAGCGCTCGCAGCCGTAGCGGACCAGGAGCCAGACATAATGGTGCTCGACCACCGCATGCCCGCTCCCGACGGCATGGAGGTGCTGCGCCGTTTGCGCGCCGAGGGCAGGACGTTCCCCGTCATCATGCTGACGGCGCATGGCAACGTGGCCACGGCAGTAGACGCGATGAAGGCCGGCGCCAACGAGTACCTGACGAAGCCGTTCGATCTCGAGGAGCTAAAGCTCGCCATCGAGAAGGCTCTCAGGTTGAGTACCCTCGCCGCCGAGGTCGAAAGGCTGCGAGAGGAGCTGGATCGCGAGTACGATGTCGAGGGCATCGTCGCTGCAGACGAACGCATGACCGGTGTTCTCGAGACGGTCCAGCGCGTTGCGCCGACCAGTGCGACGGTGATGATCTATGGCGAGTCGGGTACCGGCAAGGAGTTGGTGGCCCGCGCGATACATGCTCTGTCCGAGCGCTCATCCAAGCCCTTCGTGTCGGTGAGCGCTGGCGCGCTTCCCGAGACACTCCTCGAAAGCGAGCTCTTTGGATTCGAGAAGGGGGCATTCACCGGCGCGATCACCGCCAAACCGGGTCGATTCGAACTCGCGAACAGTGGGACGCTGTTCCTCGACGAGGTCGGTGACATCCCTCCGTCGGTGCAGGTCAAGCTGCTTCGCGTGCTCCAGGAGCGGCAATTCGAGCGCCTCGGCGGTACGCGCACGATCGAGGTGGACGTGCGGGTAGTAGCTGCGACCAATCGCGACCTGCAGCAGCTCATCGCCGAGGACATGTTCCGCGAAGACCTCTTCTACCGGCTTAACGTCGTGCCGGTCACCCTTCCGCCCCTGCGCAAGCGTCCGGGAGACATTGCGCCGCTGGTCGCGCATTTCCTCGACAAGTACAACGCGGGTAGCCGAACCATCTCAAGTGAGGCGATGGAGGCAATGGCGGCGTACCAGTGGCCGGGTAATGTGCGCGAACTGGAGAACACGATCGAGCGGATACTGATTCTGGCTCATGGTGACGAGATCGGTATCGGAGACTTGCCAGCAGAAGTGAGACTGGGCTCCATCGCGTGCGACAGGTCGGCAGTCGGAATCGTGCTGCCAGAAGACGGATGCAGCCTGGAAGAGGTCGAGCTAGACCTCATCCGTCAGGCGCTTGACCGTAGCGGCGGGGCCGCTCCGAAGGCGGCGAAACTATTGGGGCTGACCACCAAGACTCTTGAGGCCCGGATGGCGCGCCTGGGGTTGTGATGCGCGCGACTGCCGTTCCCGTTTCTTGGCACACGCCTTGCAACTCCAGTGCTGACAGCTCGATGAACCGGGAAATCGTGGACCGCATACACCTCACACGAACGTACCTTCTTGCACCGATAGCAGTCGTCGCCACGGCGGCCGCCGCCGCGTTAGTGATCGCCATCGAGACGGGCGGCGGGATCGGTGGCTGTACGTCAACTGCTGCATTCCGGTGGTTCGTGCCGCTGCTTGCTGCTGCGGTGATCGGCGGAGTAGCGATCATGCTGCTCGAGGGCTCTCCTTCCGAGTCCGCTTCCACCGACACGCTGCAATCGGGCACGTGCGCGGTCTGCGGTTCGGCAATCATGGATGAGTGGAAGCTCTGTCCGCATTGCGGTGCGCTTCTTGAGTGCGATGTCAGGATGCCGCTGACGGGCGCCGGATACGGAGAGCGCGAGAACTGAGCCGATCGTGGATGTATTCCTGCTCATGCTCGGTCTGGGACTTGTGACGAGCGTCCACTGCGTTGCGATGTGTGGAACCCTTGTGGCGACCTATGCGCTCAAGGAAGGCTCCTCAGGGCGAGTCTCACAGGGCATGACACCTCACCTGGTGTACCAGTCCGCAAAGATCCTCAGCTACGTCCTCGTGGGCTTGATTCTTGGCACATTGGGTGAAGTCTTCGACCTGGCCGGGGTGCGCGGATGGGTGCAACTTGCCGCTGGCCTCTTCATGGTGTTGCTCGGCATCAACATGCTGGGCCGGTTCCCGCTGCTCAGGAAGCTCGCCCTGAGAACCCCGCGTGCCGTGACTGCGGCGCTCGTGCGCACGCGCAAGAAGGCCTTGGCCGAGGAGAGAGAAGACTCCCACAACCTCGTCACGCCCGCGACCTTCGGCCTACTGACAGGCCTGATGCCCTGCGGGCCCTTGCAGGCAGCGCAGTTGTCGGCCGCAGCAACCGGTAGCGCCTTGTCGGGAGCCACAGCGATGCTCGGCTTCGGCCTCGGCGCTGCACCCTTGATGCTGGCGTTCGGCCTGGGGTCCGGCTACCTGGGATCGGCATTCAAGAAGCGTATGACTGCGGTTGCGGCCATTGCGATCATCGTGCTCGGGCTGGTGATGTTCAATCGCGGATCCATGTTGGTCGGGTCACCCTTGACGCTCCGAGCCGCGAAGCAGGCCGTCATGGGTTCGGCGGCCCGGACCGAGGCGAGTCCTGAGTATCGCGCAGGCGCCGACGGCGTCATCGAGATCGATCTGGTCATCCAGAACACCCGGTTCGTGCCCGAAACAGTCTCGGTCCCGGTTGACCGTCCGTTCAGGCTCGTCGTGGAACGCCGGGAAGACGGTGCGTGCTCCGACCAGATCGCTGTTCCGCAGGTCGGCATCCTGGCAGACCTGGCGCCCAACGGCGTCACGGCTGTCGAGTTTCCGCCAATGGGATCCGGTGCGTACACTTTGACCTGCGGAATGGGGATGATGTCCGGCAGGATCTTGGCCGGTGATGCTGCTGCCGAGGTCACGGGAACGCCGATTGTGGGCATAGCACTAGGAGCGCTACTCGTCGGCATCTTCGGCTACGCCGCAAGTCGCAAGACACGGCCGCGAGATGGCGCGGCGCTAGGTTGATCGCCACGGAGTTGGCACTTGGTTCGCAACGCGTTACACCTGCATGTTCGACGTGCTGTCGGCAGCGATGCGGAGGAGAACGACTATGGCTGAACTGACCGAGGCAAGACTCATGACGACCGGGCTTCACTGCCGGTCATGCTCCATGCTTGTAGACATGACCGTTGGGGATCTCGACGGCGTCGATAGCGTCAGCACGGACTACGTGACAGGTGCGACCGACGTGATGTTCGATTCGGATGTGGTGACAACCGAAGATATCGTGGCTGCGATACGGTCGGCGGGCTATGACGTTGACGATGCCTAGAGAATCCGAAGCGGACATGACTGGGCATTCCTACACAACGGGCTCCCGCAGAAAGTACCTACTGGTGGGCGCGCTCGCCCTGTTGGCGTTTGTCGGCGCATATGGCGTGGCCTCGGCCACCAGCAGGACGCCCGACCCCTCGGTAGCTGTCGCCGGTGTGGGGCAGAGCACAGGGGCGGGTCAGGGGGCTGGGGCAGGTCAGGGGGCTGGGGCAGGTCAGGACGGCGGAGCGTGCGGCGGGGAGTGCTGCGGCACGGGGGGCGTCGAAACCGAGGGCTCGGCTGCAGTCTCGGATGGTGTGCAGCGAATACAAGTCGATGTGTCGGCCGGCTTCTTCGATCCGACCGTCATTCGCGCGCAGGCCAGGGTACCCCTGGAGATTTCATTCGGTGAGGGATCCGGCTGTTTGGCGGAGGTGCACTCTCCCCAGCTGGGTGTATTTCGAGGATCTCACTCGCGGTGGCGCCACCGTCAATCTGAAGGCGCTTGACCCCGGCACGTATGGCTTCTCGTGCGGCATGGAGATGGCGTCCGGTACGCTGGTGGTCGAATAGGGGGCGGCAATGTCCGAAGAGACTTCGGCGCGCGCTGATGCGCGTGACGAGACCGCTCCCCACGATGGTGAGGAGAGCGTCGATTTCGCCGTCACAGGCATGACGTGTGCCTCATGCGCGGCCGTGATCGAGAAGACCCTGGCCAAAACGGAGGGGGTCGATTCTGCTGCAGTCAACCTTGCTGCGGAGAGACTGCGGGTCACATTCGACCCGACCAGGATCGACATCGATGAGATCGTTTCGCAGGTAGAGAGTGCCGGCTACGGAGCCACTAGCATGTCCAAGGCCGTGGCTTCCCCTGCGACCGGGCACGTGGACCTGGTGGTCACAGGGATGACCTGCGCTTCGTGCAGCGCCGTCATCGAGAAATCGCTCGACAAGGTCGACGGTGTCTCGGCGGCGGTTGTGAACCTGGCTCGGGAAAGTGCATCCGTCGATTTCGATCCGGTGATCGTCGGGCCGGAAGAGATCATCTCTGCAGTCATCGCTGCCGGATACGGAGCGGAGCTCAAGACGGAGAGCGTTGTCGGTGCCGGTGTGGAGGCAGACGCACAGAGTGCCGCGCAGCGCGCGTTCTATCAGCATCAGCGTAACCTGCTCGTGTTCTCCGCCACCCTCTCCATTCCTCTGCTCTTTGTGGCCATGGTGCCGCCGTTCATGGAGGCGATTCCGACATGGATCGCCTCGATATTCGGGATCTCGGGCGAGTCCGGCGTCATGATGGTTCACAAGTACATCATGCTGGTGCTCGCCACCCCTGTGCAGTTCTACGCCGGCGCACAGTACTACCGTGGGTTCTGGCATGCACTGAAGCGACGCACCGGCAACATGGACACGCTGGTTGCGATCGGAACGACCGCCGCGTTCGCGTACAGCGTGGCGGCCACATTCTGGATAACCGAGCAGCCCGCGTTCTACGAAACGAGCGCATTGCTCATCACATTCGTTCTCCTTGGCAAGATGCTTGAGGCGCGGGCCAAAGGTCGCACGGGGGACGCGATCAAGAAGCTCATGGGACTTGCGGCCAAGACGGCGCGCGTTGTGCGCGGCGGGGAGGAACTCGACGTTGCCGTGGAGCAGGTCGTGGTGGGCGATATCGTCATCGTCCGGCCGGGCGAGAAGGTCCCTGTCGATGGTGTACTGACCGAGGGCGGGTCCTCGGTCGACGAATCGATGCTGACGGGCGAGTCCATACCCGTTGAGAAGAACCCCGGAGACACGGTCATCGGTGCGACGCTGAACAAGCTCGGCTCGTTCAGGATGCGGGCCACCAAGGTCGGCCGGGACACCGCCCTCGCGCAGATCATCCGACTCGTCGAGGAAGCGCAGGGCTCCAAGGCCCCGGTGCAACGGTTCGCGGATCGCATCAGTGCGGTGTTCGTCCCCGCAGTCGTCGGGACGGCGCTTGCGACGTTTCTGTTCTGGCTGATCGCAGGACCGGTCATCTTTGGCGCAGCACCCGATCCCGCAGCCTACGCGACGGTGTTGCACCCGATACTGAGGGCTGCGGCCGGCAGCGGGTGGTTCGTGGCTGCGCTTCTCGCGGGCACAGCGGCCGTGGTCATCGCGTGTCCATGCGCTCTCGGGCTCGCGACGCCGACGGCCATCATGGTCGGAACCGGGAAGGGCGCCGAGAACGGCGTGCTCATCAAGAGCGGCGAAGCCCTCGAGACGGCGTATCGAATCGATGCCATCGTCTTCGACAAGACCGGCACACTGACCCACGGGCAGCCCAAGGTGACCGATGTCGTAGCCCTCGATTCCGAGGACCCCACACGGATTCTGGAGCTGGCCGCCTCTCTCGAGCGCTCGAGCGAGCATCCCCTGGCCGAGGCCATAGTGGGGCATGCGAATGACACCGGAGTTGCAGTGCACCCCGTGATCTCCTTCTCCGCGATACCCGGGCATGGCGTGGCGGGCGAGGTAGATGGAACGCGGGTCGTACTCGGCAATCGCAAGCTCATGGAGCGCGAGGCCCTCGCGTGCGACTCGTGCGAGCGCGAGATCGCGGAGCTTGAGTCGCAGGGCAAGACCGTGATGATCGTTGGGATCTCGGGAGTCCGGCCGGTGGGACTCATCGCCGTTGCCGACACGCTGAAGGAGCACTCCAAGCCCGCAGTTGCGCGCCTGCGTGAGATGGGTGTGGAGGTCTACATGATCACGGGCGACAACCGGACGACGGCACAGGCTGTTGCCCTGCAGGCCGGAATCTCCTCGGATCACGTTCTCGCTGAAGTGCTTCCCGAGGACAAGGCGACGAGAGTCGCAGCTCTGCAGAGCCAAGGACTGCGAACCGCGATGGTCGGCGACGGCATCAACGATACACCGGCACTTGCCCAGGCCGATGTCGGCATCGCGATGGGCGCGGGCACGGATGTTGCCATGGAGACGGGCGGCATCGTGCTCATCAAGAACGATCTTCGCGATGTGGTGACCGCCATCGAGCTGTCTCGCGCGACGATGCGCAAGATCAAGTCGAACTTCGTCTGGGCGCTCGGCTACAACACACTGGGCATTCCTGTGGCGGCGATAGGCCTGCTCTCGCAGTTCCCGTGGCTTGCTGGGGCTGCGATGGCGTTTTCCAGCGTCAGCGTCGTGACGAACTCCTTGCTGCTACGCCGATTCCGTCCCTCCATGCGATAACAGGACAGCCGCCGCTCTGGGATATCATCAGGAAGACCTCATGAAGGGAACCGCATGGAGAATTCCGTTGGACTAGCTGCTGCTTTTGCAGCCGGTCTCGTCTCGTTTCTTTCGCCGTGCGTCCTTCCGCTGATTCCGGCATACATCTCATTCATCACCGGGATGTCCGCTTCGGAACTGGCCAAGGAGAGAGCGCCGCTCCGTGTGGTACTCGCACCGAGCCTGTTGTTCGTTGCCGGGTTCTCGCTGGTGTTTGTCGCATTGGGCGCTTCTGCATCCCTTTTGGGTGCGTTTCTGGTGGCGTACCGGCTGCTGCTGGTGAGAATCGCTGGCGGAGCGCTGTTGGTACTCGGATTCTTCATGCTCGGTGTCATAGAGGTGCCCTGGCTGTATGGCGAGGCGCGATTCGAGATGGGGAAGGCCCGCGCTTTCGGTCGTGGCGCGGCGCTGGTCATGGGCATGGCCTTCGCGTTCGGTTGGACGCCGTGCGTCGGGCCGATTCTGGGCTCGATTCTCGCCGTAGCCGGCTCGTCCGGAAGCGTTGGTACTGGCGTTCTTCTGCTCTCCGCGTACTCTCTGGGTCTCGGAGTCCCCTTTGTCTTGGTGGCGTTGCTGTTCGGTAAGCTGGGGGGCACACTGCGTTGGCTTGGCCGGCACTCCTTGGCCATCAACAGGGTGGCGGGAGCGGTGCTGATCGCGGTCGGCGTTCTTATGATCACCGGCCGACTCGGAGTACTGTCCGGATGGCTCTCAACCGTGCTGCCATCCGTCGGATTGTAGGAGCGCTTTGTCCCCCGGCTCCGGGGCGGTACGATTGGAGCAGTGACCTGAGGGGCGGCAGGAGCAACGGTGTGAGGATGGAGCGCAGCACACGCAGGGGGAGCCTGGCCGCCAATCTGATGGTTCTTGTTCTGATGGTCGTGGGCGTCTCGGTTACGATTATCAGCCTCGCAGCACTCTCCGGCGTTTTCGATCTCGCGCGCAGTCAGGTTGCGGCGCGGCAGAAGGCCTACCGCCAGGCTGCGGCGAGTGAGATCGAAGTGCACTTCGACGGCGCGTTTCGCGTGGTGGAGCGGGCGATTGGTGTCATCTCCGATCCCGCTGCTGGCGGAATCGACCAGGTGAAGCTGGCAGCGACCCATGAGACCGGCGTTGAGTACATCGACCGGCTCGTGGTGTTCGCGACCGATGGCGCGATCTTGAGCGCGCACCCGTCCTACGTGGCGCGCGAGCCGCTCCCCAAGCCGGAGATACTGAGCGCGGCCTTGAGCGAGACCCCGAGCTTGTACTGGGACAAGTCGCGGGCACGTCTGTGGGTCGCGCGCCGTGCCACGGCTGCAGACGGAACCGAAACGGTCGTAGCTGTACGCGCACGCATGGGCTACCTGGGCGGTCTGCTGGACGGTTTCGCTTCGGAGAGCTCTGATCGGTGGCTTGCGGTGCTCGACAGCGACCGCAGCGTGATCGCGTCGAGCGCCATCGGTCCCAACGTCGAGCCCTTGTCGATCGAGTACGAACCCGACAAGGAGAACCCGGCAACAGGGGCGGTGAAGGCCACGTCTTCGAGTGGTGCCGTGATGTGGGGGGAGTACGCGGAACTGGAGGGCTATCGCGGAATAGCCTGGAGGGTGGTCACGGCCGAACCGCGCAGCGCTGTCGCAGTAGACACCATGCGTGCGCTCATTCCCGCCGTGGGAGCACTCGTGTTCAGCGTGGCATTCTCGCTCATGTTCACCGGCCTGTTCTCCCGGCGCTTGGTGGCGCCCCTGAAGGATCTTGAGTTTCACGCGCAGCAGGCAGTGTCGGGCGCGTACGTCCGCTCCATCGAGACGGACAGGACCGACGAGATTGGCCGTCTAGCCGATGCGTTCAACGCAGTCGCACTGCGGCTCAATGCCCTCCACGACCTCTCCCAACTCCTTGCGAGCTCTTCAAGCCTGGATCAGGTGCTCGATGGCATTCTTTCGGCGATGAGCCATATCGTCGGATCGTCCAGCGTTGCCGTGTACCTCGTCAATGACGTGGGCGAGGCGCTTTCGCTCGCCCGAACCCGCGGCGTTCAGCATCCCGGTGACGTGACCGTACCGCTTTCGAGCTCATCTCGGCTTGCGGACGCATTGTATTCGAGCGGCCCCGTCCCCTTTGGCGATCCCGATCCCGACATAGCGGCGGCATTTGGCCTGGCAGCGGATTCGCCCGCGTCCGGGTTGGTTGCCCCGCTGGTCGTCGGCAACGAACCCCTCGGAGTCATCGCCGTTCTGAACACCGACCACCACGTGTTCTCACAGGCCGAGATGGAAATGGTTCGAACGTTCTCGGCGCAAGCCGCCATCGCTGTGCACAATTCACGCCTCTTCGAAGAGGAGATTCGTTCCCGTCATGAAGCCGAGGCCATGCGCGAGGTGGCGGAGAGGCTTGCGATGCCGGGTGAGCTTGAGACGGCGCTGGGGGACGTTGCGAAGCGTGTTGCGGTTCTGCTTGACGCCGTGGATTGGAGTGTTGCGGTGGTGGACCGCGATCTGCTCGGCATGGAGGCGGCGTCCGACGCTGCGAACGAGCGCAACATCCTGCGCATGTGGGGACGTGCGCTTGTGGGTCGCGACCAGCGTCATGTCTTGCGCCTGGGTCCGGGCGATGACCCGCTTGTGGACGAGTATCTCGTCAAGCAAGACGCCCACTTCCTCCTGATGGCTACGGTGATACGCGGCGGCACACCTGGCGCGGTTCTCGCCTTCGCGGTGCGCAGGCCAGGAGCCCTGGCCGACTCCCACGAGACTGGCGTAGTCGAAGCGCTTGCAACTCAGATTGCCCTTGCCCTCGACAACGCCTTCTACTTCGAGCAGGCCCGTACCCGGTCAGCGAATATCGAGACGATCTTCCGCATCTCGCAGGCCGTGAGCTCGTCCCTCCAGATCAAGGTCGTTCTGAATCGCGTGCTCGACGTCGTTCAGAAGATATTCACAGCCGACACGGTGAGTCTGATGATCTTCGACGAACAGAAGCGGGTCATAGACACTGCCATGGCCCGTGGTCTTGTATCCAATGACATCCTGCATTTCTCATGCGCTCCGGGACAGGAGTTCCCAGGGGCCGTATTCGAGAGCGGGGAGCCTGCCAAGATCGACGAACTTGTGACGACGGTTGGCCTGCTGGCTGCTGCGGCCGTTCGCCAGGGTCTTCACGCAGCTCTTGCAGTCCCTCTTCTTGCGCGCGGGCGCAGTCTCGGCGTTCTGACCGTTTTCTCCTCGGAACCCGGGGTCTTCACCGAGGAGGACAGGGGCTTGCTGCATACGTTCGCCTCTCAGGCAGCGCTGGCGATCGACACGGCAGACATGTACGGCCGAGAGCATATGGTGGCGTCGGTGCTTCAGTCGAGCATCTTGCCGGAGACGCTCCCGGAGTACCCCGAGATCAAGTCGAGCAGCGTGTATCAGGCGGCTGGGAACGAGGCGGAGATTGGCGGGGACTACTTCGACCTGTTCAAGACGCCTGCAGGCAATATCGTCATGGCCATTGCTGATGTGTGCGGCAAGGGCGTTGTTGCCGCGACGAAGACCTCGATGATCAAGTACACCGTCAGGGGGCTTGCAGCGACGGGGCTTTCGCCTGCGCGCATGGTCGCTCAGGTCAACCGCATGGTCGCAGAGGGTGGTACGCCAAGCGATATCGTCACACTGTGGCTGGGCGTGTTCGATGTCGCCGCAGGGACACTTGTGTATGCCAACGGGGGACATCCTCCGGCACTTTTTCGATTTGCCGACGGTTCAGGCGTCGAGCGGCTGGCGACAACCGGACCATTGCTCGGGGCTATCGCAGACGCCAGCTACGGGGAACAGGTCGTTCCTGTTGTGCCCGGCGACACCGTGCTGCTCTACACTGACGGTGTCACCGAGGCCCGTAGGGGGAATAGATTCTTCGGCGAGGGTCGGGTGCGCAGGTCGCTGCGATACGGTGGCACTCCCGATGATATTGCGAAGAGATTGCTGGCAGCGCTCTCTCGCTTCGCTCCCGGGCAGCTGCGTGATGATGCAGCGATTCTGGCCGTGACATTCGGGCCGTTACCGGGTGATATCGCCGCGGGCGATCCGTTGGCCGCAAACGAGTAGTACGCGTGAAGTGAGCAGGATGGCGCAGGACACCGAGCGACACGAGGATCTGAGGACCGCCGTTGTGCACGTGGACGGCGACATGGACCTGGCTGTCGTACCCAAGATGAAGGCCAGCCTGGCCGATCTCATCGAGGCGGGATACACGAACATCGTGTTCGAACTCTCCCATGCGACGTACGTCGATTCCTCGGCGTTGAGCTTGCTTGTCTGGCTGGATCGAGAGCTTGCAGGGACTCCAGGCAAGGTGGTTCTTGTGGGTGCGAACAGGGACATCGCACGCGTTCTCGCGATATCGGGTCTCGTAGCGATCACCCGTGTGAAGTGTCGCGAGGAGAGCGTCGACGATGTCTTGCAGGGAATAGAGACAGTCTCGGACTCCGTGGAACCACTGTGGACCGAGGAGTTGTCGATGGCCGGAAGAGCTGACGCGCTCGCCCCGGTGCGTGAGCGCGTCAGCGAGCTTGTCCAGACACTAGGGTTCGGCGATGCGGCGCTGTTCGACATCAAGGTGGCGCTGGGCGAGGCCTTGGCCAATGCGGTGCGCCACGGCTGTCCGGGAGACGGGAACGGGATAATCGGAATCTCGGTTCGGGCGTTCGAAGAGAAGGTTGAGATCGAGGTAGTGGACACCGGCACCGGGTTCGATGGCGAGCATGTGTGCAGCGATGACCTGTACGCGTCTGGCGGGCGCGGCATAGTGTTCATGCGCGCCTTGATGGATCGGGTCGCCTTCCGTCCGGCACCTTCGGGCGGAACTACTGTTACCCTGGTCAAGCACAGGGCGCCTGCAGAAGTCTCTTGACCGCCCTGCCGACAAGTCAGTCGCGAAGGGCGGTCCCCGCATAGTGCCCGATCGAAAGCGCGTCCTGATACTCGGCGCCTCTTCCGGAGGTGGCCTCGGCGCGGCCGCCCGGGCGCTGCAGAGCTACTATGGGGATCACTACTCCCGCGAGATCGAAGTCCGGCTGGTCGACTTCTTCGAGGAGTTCGCACCAAGCCTGAACATTCTCGCAAAGTTCGCCTACCAGCAACCGGGACAGTTCTTCCCGGCGTTCTCCGGCACGTTCGGCGACGCCTCCCGGGACATGCCGGGCAACCCAGTGGTTCAGGCGCTCGAGAGTGTGGGGATCGACCGCGCCCGCGCTTTCGTCCACGAGTACGCACCGCACGCCGTGATCTCGACATTCCCGATCGCCGGCGGAATAGTCGCGGACCTCAAGGGCGATCGCGAGTTCTTGGCAGCGACCGTGATCGCCGACTACAGCGCGCAGCAAGCATGGTTGCACCCGGCGACAGACATCTACTTCGCCGCCTGCAGAGAGGCTCGCGAGAACCTGGTGATCCGAGGAGCCGCTTGGGAGAAAGTGGTCGTGTCGGGCGTACCCATCCATGAGAGGTTCGCCGAGGCCGGAGATCGCACCAAAGCGCGAAACCACCACGAGCTGGCAGACCGCTTCACCGTCATGCTCGCACCTAGCTTCGGAACCCACGGTGACCTGGGGGACCTCGCACGGAAGCTGGCTGCAGCAGGCGTCCAGGTCGCGGCTGTTGCCGGCCATAACAAGCGGCTGGGGCGGAGAATCGAGGAAGTAGCCCGAGGAGTTGTATTGCTGAAGGGATACGGTTTTGTTGAGGGAATGAATACAATGATGATGGCGGTCGATGTGATCATCGGCCAAGCGGGTGGGCTTATGGTGTCCGAGGCGCTCGCGATGGGCTTGCCGATGATCATGTACGGTTCTGTGCCGGGACAAGAACTCCACAGCGTCGACTTCATTGTGAACAGCGGGGCAGGGTTCGTTTCACGAGACGATGATGATGTTGTCGAGAAGGTGAGGTTCCTGTCCACGCATCCGGAGCGTCTCGGGCAGATGGCATCGAACGCTGCGGCACTCGGCAAGCCGGCGGCGGCGCGAGTGGTGTGTGAGCGTGTCATGGCTGCTTTGAGATAGGCGACGTTTTGGCCAGGAGGTAGGTCGGTATGGATCTATTCGAGGCATTTGAGAAGCGTCACTCGGTTCGCTCGTTCTCTCCGGAACCGGTTCCGAAGGAGCTCATCGACAAGCTCATCTACGCAGCATCCCTTGCTCCTTCATCTCTGAATGAACAACCCTGGCGCTTCTACGTCGTTCGTGGCGAGTCACGGACCAAGCTCGGGCAGATCATGGCGCAGAGCACTTCATACCTCGAGGAGTACCTGAAGATCCTCGGCAAGGAGATGGACGACCACGTTGTGCAGTGGTACTCGGAGCTTGGCGGGGCGCCTGTGGTCATGGCGTGCACGATGCCGCGCGTGGAGGACGACTTCGCGCGGCTGAACAAGCACATCGCCGCCGGCGCCGCCCTCGAGCACATCCTGCTTGCTGCTACCGACCTTGGTCTTGGCGCCTGCATGGTGACATTCTCCTTCTGGGTCCGCGACGACATCGGCAGGGAACTGGGCATCCCCGACGAGAGGGCCATCGTGGCGCTGGTTGTCCTTGGCTATCCGAGTGACGAGCCGCCGCTGGTGCCTCCCAAGCGACACGATGTCGGGGTCTACCTCGACTGATGATGGCCGAAGGGGTCTTCTTCGACGTCGGAAACACGCTCCTGTATCCCTATCCGAGCGTGTCCGAAGTCTGCAGAGAGGTCCTTCGCAGCGCCGGACATGACCGGGAGCTTGACTCCATCGAGCAGGTCATGCCGCTGGTCGACGCCTACTATGAGGACCGCTACCGGGAGGACGACACCTTCTGGACCGATGAGGGCGAGACCTCCTCCGTATGGGTGGGGATGTACTCGCTGTTGTGCCGCAGACTCGGCATCGCCGAGGAGGCCGAGACGCTTGCTCGCCGCGTGTACGATGAGTTCGGTCGTCCCGATAGGTGGCGGGTCTACGATGACGTGTTTCCGGTTCTCCGCAGGCTGAGAGAGCGTGGCATCAAGACCGGCATCATCTCCAACTGGGATCGCAGGCTACCCGTGCTCCTCGAGGGACTAGGATTCGGAGACTTCGTAGACGTGGTGATCTCCTCGGCGGTCGTAGGGCTTCGCAAGCCCGACCCTCGCATCTTCGAGCTCGCATGCAGTACTCTCGGTGTTGCGCCGACGAAGTCGGTCCATGTCGGGGATCACCACTACTCCGACATCCTCGGCGCATCGAGCGTAGGCATGAGGGCCGTTCTGATCGATCGTCACGGGGGACATCCCGGTGAGGCATTGAGCAGCCTGGATGCACTTGAAAGCTACCTCGGATGGAGGGTCTAGGCATGAATACAGGACGAGTGTTGTCATGGACGGCCCTCGTTCTTGCGATCGCCATCTGCCTCGCCTCCGCCTATGCGGCGTACACACTCGCTGGCTACTCGTGGGACCAGGTGGTTTCCTATAGCACTCCGTTCGGTGACTACGAACGCCCTTGGGTAGGCGTGAAGCCTGAGACGTTCTCCGCCGAGGAGAGCTCGACCCCGCGGGTGGTTCTCGTCATCGTTGACGGACTGCAGCTTGAGGCATCGCGAAACATGAGTTCGCTCAATACGTTGCGGCAGTACGGCGCTGACATGGTCGCCATCGCCCCGCAACCGTCCCTGTCATTCCCGACATGGACGAACATACTGTCGGGCGCCCCGCCTCAGTTCAGCGGTGTCACAACGAACTGGTTCGAGGGCGCCGTCCCGGTTGAGACGCTGATCGATGTTGCACTCGCAGGCGGCAGGACCGTTGTCGTTTCGGCTCCCGATGACTTCGAGACGCTCTATGAGGCGTCTCGAGCGCAGGCTACCTACTTCAAGCCGTGGGGCGATGGCGACTACATGACCTCTGGCTTCATCGACCAGGCAATCGCCATGACCGAGCGGGTGAATCCTCAGTTCGTGGTGGTTCACCTTCCCGATGCGGATGAGGCGGCGCACGACTCAGGCGCGGACTCGAAGGCCTACGCTGACGTGGTCGCCAATATCGATCGGGACATCGCGAAGCTCGTTGAAGCGCTTCAGGACGAGCGCACCACCTACGTCATCTGTGCGGATCATGGCCACATCCCGTCCGGCGGTCACGGTGGATGGGAGAGGGACGTGACGCGCACGCCCGCGGTCTTTGTTGGTTCGCGGATGCTTACCGAGCGTGGAGAGATGTCCCAGTCCGACATCGCCCCAACGATAGCTGCGATTCTCGACCTTCCGATTCCGAGGCATTCCGCCGGTCGAGTGCGCGACGATCTGCTAGCGGACAGCGATGCGGAGGTTCTGCGCGGAGAGCAGCAGTTCCGCGTGCTTGCAGAGCGCTACGCAACGGTCATTGGCGGGAAGCCGCCGAGTGTTGGCGGCGTGAAGTCGTACGATGCACTGCAACTTGCGATGGACGATGCGTCCTCGGCGAGGCTTTCGCAAGATCGGCAGGGAAGGCTTCCCGTGTCGCTTGCGATCCTTGCTGCGGCGCTTCTCGTTGTGGCCGGCATAGGCATCTCCTCTTGGCGCGCTCTGATCGCGTCATTGGCCGGCGCGGTTGCGTACTTCGGAATCTACAACGGCCTGTACTTCCTCGTGCACGGCTACGAATGGTCGTTGTCTGCCTTCAACACGGAGACATTCGTCGAGGCGTTCTTCAACATCCGCATGGCCGAAGCGGCGCTGTCGATACTCATCGCGGCGGGCGTCTCCGCATACGTGTATCCCCTCATGCGGCGCAGGCCGAAGGGCCCGAAGGAGGGCTTCCTTGGCGGTTGGCTTGCACTGGGGCCTGCAACGGCTCTGTGCGTGCTCGCGACGTTGGCGGTGCAGGTCGCGTGGTTCCTTTGGGCCTGGGGCGCGGACGTGACGTGGCGTTTGCCTGACCTCAGGTGGGGGTTCAAGTACGATCTTGACCTCATCCAGGCGACTGCTGTTGGGGCTGTTGCACTACTTGCGCCGCTGGTCACATACCTTGTCGGGCGGTATCATCCGAAGGTGCGCTCGACCGAGAGTGCCGGGTCGGCATCACGGGCGGACAGTCCGGGCGGCCTGATTCGATAGTCCCGACCCCGAGAGGGGACACAGATGGCCTTCAAAGACCTGCGTGACTTCATCGCGCTGCTCGAGAGCAAGGGTCAACTCAAGCGCATTGCTGCGGCCGCAGATCCCTACCTTGAGATTGGTGAGGTCACCGACCGTGTGAGCAAGGCGGTCGGCCCGGCGCTGCTCTTCGAGAATCCCGTGAACCGGGCGGCTGGCGAGGCCTACGCCATGCCGGTCGTCATCAACCTGATGGGTAGCTACGACCGTATGGCGTGGGCGCTGGGGGTAGACGCAGAGACCGGGACGTGGCGTGACCTCGATGCGGTGGGCAGACGGGTCATGGAGCTGCTTCCGCTCGACATGCCGGCGTCGATGAAGGGCAAGATCGACGTGCTCATGGGTCTGAAGGACCTGGCGGGTGCTGGAGCCAATGAGGTCAAGAAGGCCCCTTGTCAGCAGGTCGTCTTGCGTGGGACAGACGTGGATCTCTCGAGACTGCCGGTACTCACTACCTGGCCCGACGACGGGGGTCCATTCGTAACGCTGCCGCTGGTCGTCACGAGCGACCTCAAGGGACGCATGAACGTCGGGATGTACCGGCTTCAGGTCTTCGACCGCAATACGACCGGGTTGCACATCCATGTGCATCACGACGGCGCGAAGAACCTCAGGGCCTGGAAAGAAGCCGGACACGAGCGCATTCCGGTGTCGGCCGCCCTCGGGGGAGACCCGGCCACGATCTTCTCTGCGACCGCGCCGGTGCCTCCGATGATCGACGAGTATCTCTTCTCCGGCATTCTCCGCGGCGAGAGCGTCGACGTCGTGAAATGCGTGACCAACGACCTGCTCGTACCCGCCGGTGCCGAGATCGTGCTTGAAGGCTGGTGCGATCCGGACGAAACGCGGTGGGAGGGACCATTCGGCGATCACACGGGGTACTACTCCTTGGCGGACGACTTCCCGGTCTTCCATGTCGAGGCGGTCACGATGCGCAAGGACGCGATATACCCGACGACAATCGTCGGTCAGCCGCCCATGGAGGACTGCTACATGGGCAAGGCCACCGAGCGGCTGTTCCTGCCGGTCGTGCGCGCGATGATGCCGGAGGTTGTCGACTACGACTTGCCTCTGGAGGGCGTGTTCCACAACTGCGCGATCTTCCAGATCAAGAAGGAGTTTCCGGGCCAAGCGTTCCGTGTCATGAATTTCGCCTGGTCGATGGGGCAGATGATGTTCACGAAATACGTGATCGTTGTGGATGCGGATGTTGACTGTCACAACTACTCCGAGGTCGCGTGGCGCTGTTTCAACAACGTCGACCCGAGCCGTGACGTCCTGATCAGCAAGGGCCCGCTCGACCGGCTGGACCACAGCAGCAACCTCGAGAGCTTCGGCTTCAAGATGGGTATCGACGCGACCAAGCCGCTTCCGGGCGAGGGCCACGAGCGCGATTGGCCCGACGCGATGGTCATGACCGACGAGGTCAAGGCCCGTATCGATGAGATGTGGGGCGAACTCGGCCTGTGAGCAAGGCCGGCGAGAAGCTCCGTATCCTTCTTGAGCTCGTGAAGTTCGAGCACTCGATCTTTGCGCTGCCCTACGCCTACATCGGGGCGCTGTACGGGGCAACGTGGGTTCCGAAGGGTGGTTGGCCGTCCTGGTGGTCCATTGCGTGGATCACATTGGTCATGGTCGGGGCGCGAGCCTTCGCCTTCGTGCTCAACCGGGCCATCGACAAGGAGATCGACGCCCGCAACCCCCGCACTGCGGGTCGCGCTATCCCTGCGGGTCTCATAAAGGCCTGGGAGCTGTGGCTCTTCAGTGCCGCGATGCTCGGGTTGTACCTCTTCGGAGTCTGGCAGCTTGCGCCGATCGCACACGTGCTGTGGCCGATACCGTTGGTGGCGTTCTTCGTGTATCCGTACACCAAACGGTTCACGTGGCTGTGCCACTACTGGCTCGGCCTGTGTCTGGGGCTCGCTCCCGTTGGCGGGTGGGCAGCGGTGACGAACAGCGTCTCGCATCCCGCACCGTGGGTAATGGGGGCGGCGGTGATGCTGTGGACGGCTGGGTTCGACATCATCTACGCGACGCAGGACGTGAACTGCGATCGCCGCGACGGTGTCCACAGCGTGCCGGCGGACCTGGGCATCGCTCCCGCGCTACTCATGACCCGCGTGGTTCATACACTCACCGTCGGCCTGCTTGTCCTTGGCGGGTATCTTGTAGGTGCGGGATGGCCGTGGTACGCGGCAGTGGCCGTGGCCGCGGTCCTGCTCGCATATGAGAACGCGATCGTCTCGCCGAAGGATCTTTCGCGCGTCAACGCAGCGTTCTTCTCGGTAAACGGAATCATCGCGGTCATCGTTTTCGCAGGGGCGCTCGCTGACCGGTTGATGGCATAGGAGGCAGTGAATGGGACTGTACACGGTAGTCATGACGGGAGCGTCCGGGAGTGTGTATGGCCTGCGCCTCGTGGAGCAGCTGCTCACCACCGGGCACGAAGTGACGCTCGTGATGACAGAGGCGGGTCGCGATGTGACCGCTTTCGAGGTTGGGTTCGAGCTACCTGCCGAGGAGCCCGCACGCGAACTGCTGCGATTTCTGGAACTCCCGCACGACGCACAGTTGCGTTGCGCGTGTTCGTCGGACCTATTCGACCCGATCGCGTCCGGATCCCACCCGGTCGACGCGACGATCGCCTGCCCCGCGAGCATGGGCTTCTGTGCGTCCGTGGCTGCAGGACTCGGTTCCGATCTGCCCGAACGTGCGGCTGACGTCGCCCTCAAGCAACGGCGTCCGCTGGTTCTTGTGCCGCGCGAGACTCCGCTGTCTTTGATCCATCTTCGGAACCTTACTTCGCTCGCAGAGGCAGGCGCGGTGATCGTTCCGGCGATGCCGGCGTTCTACCAGCGTCCCGCAACCATCGATGACCAGGTGAACTTCATCGTAGGCAGGGTGCTTGATGTCCTTGGCATAGAGCATGACCTGTTCCAAAGGTGGGGAGAGTGACCGTGGGGGACGAACGCGAAATGGCGCGCAGACCGACCGGGATCGCCCGCCGAATACCGGCATACAGCCGGTTCGTGGTAATCATCCCCGTCGTGGGACTGTTCATCGGCGCGGTGACACTGGTCGGCATGGCAGCGATCGATGTCGTGCAGCAGGTCACATCAGCCATCACGGGCGAGCTGTCCAAGCAAGACGCGGTTCTGGAGTTCATCGAGCTCGCAGATGTGTTCCTGGTCGCAACAGTGCTCTACATCATGGCGCTTGGCCTCTATGAGCTGTTCATCGACGACACGATTCCTGTGCCGGCCTGGCTCCAGGTACGCACGCTCGACGACCTCAAAGAGAAGCTCGTAGGTGTCGTGATCGTCGTGCTGGCGGTGTTCTTC
>JAUXNU010000145.1 GCA_030682655.1 Actinomycetota bacterium
GCTCGTCAGGGGAAGAAACCCCTTCGCAAGCGCGCAACGCACGCGTCAAGCACATGTCAGGTAGCGACGGGCGCCCTAAGCGCCCGCACGGACAAGCGGACAGAAAGGTCAGGAGGGCAGTCGATGAAACTCAAGCCACTAGGCGATCGCGTCATCGTCAAGCCGGCGGAGGCCGACGAGCAGACCAAGAGCGGTCTGTACATCCCGGACACCGCCAAGGAGAAGCCGCAGCGGGGCACCGTCATCGCGGCCGGCGAGGGCAAGGTCAAGGACGACGGCACACGTGCGCCGATGGACGTGAAGAAGGGCGACGTCGTCATCTACAGCAAGTACGGCGGCACCGAGGTCAAGATCAAGGACGAAGATCACCTCATCCTGCGCGCCGACGACATCTACGCGGTCGTCGAGGGCAAGTAGCCCTCGCACCCGACCGCATCGAAGTTTCCCGAATACGAGAGGAGCATCCTGAAGCATGGCTAAGGAGATCCGGTTCGACGAAGATGCCCGCCGCGGCATCGAGGCCGGCGTGAACAAGCTGGCCGACGCAGTCAGGGTCACGCTCGGCCCCAGGGGCCGCTACGTGGTGCTTGAGAAGAAGTTCGGCGCGCCGACGATCACGAACGACGGCGTGACCATCGCCAAAGAGATCGAGCTCGACGACCCGCTCGAGAATATGGGCGCCCAGCTCGTCAAGGAAGTCGCCACCAAGACCAACGACGTAGCCGGCGACGGCACCACCACAGCGACGTTGCTCGCCCAGGTCATCGTGCGTGAGGGCCTGCGCAACGTGGCCGCCGGTGCGAACCCGCTCGCGATCAAGCGCGGCATCGAGAAGGCAGTCGACGCGGTAGTCGACGCCATCAAGGGCAACGCGAAGGACATCGAGGACAAAGAGGAGATCGCCAACGTCGGCGCCATCTCAGCCGCGGATGACACCATCGGCGCCACGATCGCCGAGGCCATGGAGGTCGTGGGCAAGGACGGCGTCATCACCGTTGAGGAGAGCCAGACCTTCGGCATCGACATTGAAACGGTCGAGGGCATGCAGTTCGACAAGGGCTATGTTTCGCCCTACATGGTGACCGATCCCGACCGCATGGAGGCCGTTCTCTCAGAGCCGCTCATCCTCATCGCGAATCAGAAGATCAGCAACATCCAGGACCTGCTACCCGTGCTCGAGAAGGTCATGCAGGCCGGCAAGAACCTGCTCATCGTCGCCGAGGACGTGGAAGGCGAGGCTCTGCCGACTCTCGTTCTCAACAAACTGCGCGGCACATTCACCTCGGTCGCCGTCAAGGCCCCGGGCTTCGGTGACCGTCGCAAGCGCATGCTCGAGGACATCGCCATCGTCACTGGTGGCCAGGTTGTGTCCGAGGAGCTTGGCACCAAGCTCGATTCCGTGGGCATGGAGATGCTCGGTCGCGCCAAGACCGTCAAGATCACCAAGGACAACACCACGATCATCGACGGTGCTGGCACCGAGGAGAACATCAAGGCGCGCATCAGCCAGATCAAGAACGAGATCGAGAACAGCGACTCAGATTTCGACAAGGAGAAGCTCCAGGAGCGTTTGGCCAAGCTCTCCGGCGGCGTGGCGGTCATCAAGGTCGGAGCCGCGACCGAGGTCGAGCTCAAGGAGAGGAAGCACCGCATCGAGGATGCACTCCAGGCGACCCGCGCGGCCGTCGAAGAGGGCATCGTGGCCGGCGGCGGCGTTGCACTGGTGGACGCGCTCCCCGCTCTCGATGCTCTCAAGCTGGATGAGGACGAGATGATCGGCGTGAACATCATCCGCAAGGCACTCATCGAGCCGCTCAAGACGATCGCGAGCAACGCTGGTTTCGAGGGCTCCGTTGTCGTGGAGAAGGTGCGCGGCCTCAAGAAGGGTCAGGGCCTCAACGCCACAACGGGAGAGTACGGCGACCTGCTCAAGATGGGCGTCATCGACCCCGTCAAGGTCACCCGCTCCGCTCTCCAGAACGCAAGCTCGATTGCGTCACTCATCCTCATCACCGATGTTGCCGTAAGCGACGTTCCTGCCAAGGACGACATGTCAGCGGCCATGGGCGGCGGTATGGGCGGCGGTATGGGCATGATGTAGTTCGCCCGTGGCGATCTGCAAGCACGACTCTTCGGGGGCCCCGGTGGTATGCCGGGGCCCCTGTTTGTCGCCTGCCGTGTCCAGGGGAGTGCGAGGGCGCTACAATAGCTGCGGGGGATCAGAGCAAGAAGAGGGGGCTGTCATGCGCGTTCGGATGGCGTGTGTTCTGGCATTCACCGCTCTGGCGGTAGCCGGTGTCCTGGGTGGCGCGGAGTTTGCCTTCGCATACGGTGGTACGGGGAGTATCGCGGGCAACGTCACGAACCAGGTGACTCACGCCCCGGTAGCCGGCATCCGGGTCATGGCTCTGTACGACTACGGTGGCGGGTGGTCATTCGACGACATCCAGTTCACAGACCCCTCTGGCAACTACACACTCGTGAACCTGCAGCCGTTTCCCATGCGCATCGAGTTCGCCGATCCGAACGATGAGTACTTCACCGAGTACTGGAACGACCAGACCGAGTGGGACCAGGGCGACTTGGTGCCGGTCGGCGAGGGGACCTACACTCCCAACATCAATGCCGAGCTGTTGCCGGGCGCCTTCATCGAGGGTTCCGTCGTGGAGAGTTCCACGGGCGACCCGATTCCGAACATCTGGATAGAGCCGGTGTACTGGGATGGATTGAGATGGCAGAACGCATGCGTGCCCGTCATCTCACAGGCTGACGGGACATACCGGGTCGGACCGCTTCATGCAGGCAGCTACCCGGTTCGGTTCCGCGATGACACCGGAATCTACTACACCCAGTACTACGATCGTGTCGGAACCGTCGACGAGGCGCTCCAGGTCGGCGTCACGGCAGGCAGTCTGGTCACCGGCGTGAACGCGCGTCTTTCCGAGGGCCTGGCCATCTCGGGCACGGTTCGCGATGAGAACACGGGTGACTCGATCGGCGGTGCGGACGTTGCCGTCTGGCGCTTGTTCTATGGGTACCTATGGCAGGAAGTCGCCGGCGTCACGACCGCGTCGGACGGAACGTACTACGCCGGTCGACTGGAGGACGGCCAGTACCTCGTATCATTCAGCGATCTGTCCCACGGTCGCTACTTGGGCG
>JAUXNU010000146.1 GCA_030682655.1 Actinomycetota bacterium
AGCGTCAGCATCAGCAGGTTGTCGGAATAGGTGGAGTGGATGCCCCATTTCTGGTGCGGGGTGATGAAGTTGAGGACGATCTCGGTCTCGCCGTTGGGCTTGAGGCCCTTCACATGCGTCGTCTTCAGATCGATCGGAGGCTTGTAGACGCACAGGGACTCGCCGAAGGCCCGCATCCACAAATGGTCCTGGTAGAGCTGTTGCCGACCCGTCAGGGTCCGCCAGGGGATCAGCTCGTGCACATTGGTGTAGCCGGCGTTGTAGCAGACCTTTTCGCTCTCGATGCCCGACCAGATGGGCGACGAGATGATCTTGCGGGGCTGGGCGAGCAGATCGCGGAAGCGGATCTTCTCGTCCTCCTTGGGCAGGGCCAGGTGCTGGTGCTCGCGCCCGGTCTGTTTCTCGAGCGCCGCCCATGCCTTGACCGCCACCTCGCCGTTGGTCTCCGGGGCCAACATCAGAATGGTTTCGCAGGCGTCGATGTCGGTATCGATGCTGGGCATGCCCTCGGTCAGGCCAATGTCCAGCACCGCGCCGTTCAGTTCGCGCAGCAGATCGACCTCGTGGCCGGTCTTCCAGGCCAGGCCCTTGCCGCCGTTGCCGACCTTGTCGAGCAACGGGCCGAGCGCCGTGAACTGCTTGTAGAGGTTGGGGTAGTCACGCTCGACCACGGTGATCTGGGGCATGGTCTTGCCGGGGATCGCCTCGCATTCCCCGAGGTACCAGTCCTCGACCTCGAAGGGTTGGGCCATCTCGCCGGGGCTGTCGTGCTGGATGGGCGTCAGCACGACGTCCATCTCCTTGCCCAGCACTTCAGGCGCGACCTGCGAGAATTTGCGGGCGATGCCCTTGAAGATTTCCCAGTCCGATTTCGACTCCCAGGCCGGATCCACGGCCGCCGACAGCGGGTGGATAAAGGGGTGCATGTCGGAGGTGTTGAGGTCGTTCTTCTCGTACCAGGTCGCCGTCGGCAGAACGATGTCGGAGTAGACCGCTGTGGTCGACATGCGGAAGTCGAGGGTCACCAGCAGGTCGAGTTTTCCCTCCGGTGCCTCATCATGCCAGACCACGTCGACGGGCTTCACCTGACCGGTCTCGCCCAGGTCCTTGCCCTGGACCCCGTGCGAGGCACCGAGCAGGTGTTTGAGGAAATACTCATGACCCTTGCCCGAGGAACCCAGCAGGTTCGAGCGCCAGATGAACATGTTGCGTGGCCAGTTGGCCGGGTCATCGGGGTCCATGCAGGACAGTTCGATCGAGCGGTCTTTCAGGCCGTCGAGGGTAAAGGTCCTGGGGTCGACGCCGGCCGCTTCCGCAGCCCTGGCCACATCAAGCGAGTTGGTTTTCAGCGCGGGGGTGGAGGGTAGCCAGCCCATGCGCTCGGCCCGGGCGTTGAAGTCGATCATCGACGCCTTCCACGGGCCCTCGGGGGCCGTCGGCGACAGCAGCTCGTCAATGCCGACGGTCTCGTAACGCCACTGGTCCGAGTGGGCGTAGAAGAAGGAGGTCGAGTTCTGCTGCCGCGGAGGGCGGATCCAGTCGGTGGCGAAGGCCAGCGGTGCCCAGCCGGTCTGTGGCCGCAGCTTTTCCTGGCCGACATAGTGGGCCCAGCCGCCGCCCGACTGGCCGACGCAGCCGCACATCACCAGCATGTTGATGACGCCGCGGTAGTTCATGTCCATGTGGAACCAGTGGTTCATCGCCGCGCCGATGATCACCATCGACTTGCCGTTGGTCTTTTCGGCATTGGTG
>JAUXNU010000147.1 GCA_030682655.1 Actinomycetota bacterium
ATGGTCTCCTTGTGCACGTCCAGCCCGATATGGGTAAGCTGTTGCATGGCCGGTCCCTCCGTGTGTCGGCACCGCGGGCGTGTTCCCGCGGATGATCCACGTTATACGCGGATTCGGGCCGGCCATCTCATGGTGACTAGCGATGCACAGACCCCGCCCGTTGCCAAAGCTACCCGGAGCGGGCACACTCACCCTATGAGCAATACAGCACACAGCTTCGACTTCGACGCACTCTCGGTTCCCGAGCGCATCCAGCTTGTTGAGGATCTGTGGGACAGCATCGCCGCATCTGAGGATGACGTTCCCGTGACTGCGGCACAGCGCGATGAACTCGACCGCCGAATCGAGGCCCACAGACTCAATCCGCAGCCCGCCACCCCGTGGAGTGAGGCTCGCGCATGCATCGAGGAGCGACTCCGGGGTTGCTTGTGAGCTTCGAGCTTGATGTCTGGCAAGAGGCCCAAGACGACATCGCGGACGCCGCCGCCTGGTACAGCGACAAGTCCCCTGCCTTGGGGTCGCAGTTCCTCGACATGGTCGAACAATGCCTGGCCCATGTGGAGACCCAGCCAGCACGCTTCCCTGTAGTCCATGGTGATGCACGACGCGCTTTGCTCGGACGCTTCCCATACGGCCTCTTCTTCTTCATCGACGAGCGGTTCGTCAGGGTCGTTGCCTGCATGCACGCGCGCCAGGATCCAGGCAGGTGGCAGGATCGCTTGCGCGGTGATCGCTAACCCGCGCATCGAGCCGACTTCGCACTTCATCGGCCACCGTGAAACTCAAGCGGCGCGGCTCATGCCGCAACACGTTAGGTCAGATTCCCGATGACCGCCTTGCGCGTCAATCTCCTCTGGCGTACGCTAAGTGGTACGATATGGCGTACTAGGGAGATCATCATGCAGCCGCTGCGTCTCGATGAGGACATCCGTCCCCTCTCGGAATTCCGATCCGGCGTCGCCTCTTTCATCAAGAAGGTGAGCGACACGCGGCGTCCGCTCGTCCTCACACAGCATGGACGCGGCGTCGCCGTGGTCGTCGACATCCGGGAGTTCGAGGTGATGCGTGAGCGACTCGCGATTCTCGATGACATCGAGGTCGCACGGGCGGAGATCGCCGCCGGGGAAGGCTTGCCGCACGATGAAGCGAAGGCTGAGGTCTTGAAAGCCCTGCGCGCATGAAGGTCGTTTGGTCCAAGCGTGCGCGCAGACGCGTGACGGAGATCGCGCGATACATCGCACAGGACAGTCCTCAGGCTTCTGGGCGCTGGGTCGACGAGATATTCGAGACCGTTGAAGCGTTGGGGGACTTCCCTTCTCTGGGCAAGCCGGGACGAGACGTCGCGACACCGGGCATTCGTGAGCTCGTCTTCGGCGACTTTCGGGTGTTCTACGAGGTGGGAACTGACGTGGACGTGCTCACAGTGAGGCGGGCGAGCCAGCTCGTGGACGAAGACGAGTTCACGTCTCGGGACTGACCTAGCCCCAATGCAGTTCACTTAAGTATCCGAACGCTCTCGGATACGTTCACCGGCGGCCAATGCAGCCTCGGCCTCGTGCATACGGCGTAGCTGCTCATCTTGCGCTTCACCGCCCGCTGGTTG
>JAUXNU010000148.1 GCA_030682655.1 Actinomycetota bacterium
ATGGTCTCCTTGTGCACGTCCAGCCCGATATGGGTAAGCTGTTGCATGGCCGGTCCCTCCGTGTGTCGGCACCGCGGGCGTGTTCCCGCGGATGATCCACGTTATACGCGGATTCGGGCCGGCCATCTCATGGTGACTAGAGCGACCGGGGGGATTGAATGCAGGTCGGCAGCTACATCGACGGCCGGGAGTTGACCTACGATCAGCACAGCGGCCAGTTCGCTGTCGGGAGCACGCCGGTCACTCTGGAACAAGTGCGTGAGTATGACGACTTCGCCCAGATCGAGTGGTCGAATGATGCGACCCGCACTTGGGCTCGAGACCTCCAGGCGAGCAAACGAGAAGGCATGTCGAGCGCTGAGCCCAGAAGGTGGCGGCTCCTTGGATTCAGATCGAGACGCATCTGGAAGATGGTGATCGCATCCGTCTACTACGCCTTCTGGGTCGTGTTCGCCCTCGCGGCAGTATTCTCACGGACGCCGCACGTCGCTGACGCCAGAGATAGTGCGATTGAAGTCGTTGGCGGTCTCGTGCTCGCCGTGCTGATGATTTCGCCAGCGCTCTTTCTCTCTGATTTCGGATACAGGCATAGGCTCCCGTTCTTCAAGCATCGCAAGGTCCTGTGGAGCGTAGGAGGGTTCGCGGTCTTCTTCCTGCTGTGCTTCGCGACCATCGGTTTGGCTGACTCCCTGCATTCGCCGCCCTACAAGGCGGCTGTAGCGGCAGAACGCGTCGCTGAGCAGAAGAAGCGGGAAGCGGAACGCGTCGCTGAGCAGAACAAGCGGGAGGAGGCGGCAGAAGCAGAACGCGTCGCTGAGCAGGAGAAGCAGGAAGCAAGACGTACGGAGGTGTCTCAGTCCGTCCCGGCCGCCAGTCTCGAGACAACGGCGGAACGCTCGGCTCGCCTCGCTGTGGAGAAGAAGCAGGCGGAACTGGCTGCAGTGCGCGGCACCGACGAGTACAAGGCGCTGACGACCGGAGGAATGAACGACGAGCAGGCGCGCTCATTCATCAAGGCAGCCAAGATTGCTCGGATTAGTGACATCGGCGCGGTCACCTCGCGGGAGAAGAGCAAGAAGGAAGGAGATATCTTCCTCGTCAACTGCGGCGATGGTGACATCGACGTCGACTACGGCGTGTTGTTCCGCGACAACAATGTGTTCCAGATACGCGACAAAGAGCTAGCCGTCCTGTACTCCAAGGGCAAGCGAAACCAGAAGTACATCTTCTGGGAGGAGGTTGGCGGTCCCGGACGCGTCAAGGACATTACTGAAGCTGCAGTCACCGCTGTACTGAAGTCCCCAAGCACGGCTCAGTTTCCAGGCGGATGGCTTGACCCTCTGGACGGATGGGGCTTCAAGAAGACTCCCGGCAGGATTGGAATCACCGGATACGTTGACAGCCAGAATTCGTTCGGCGCAATGCTTCGGTCTCAGTTCAAGTTCATCTACAAGGTGTCCACTGGCAAGGACAGAGGGAAACTCACGCCCATCTACATCAACTTCGACGGCAAGGTTCTTCTCGACGAGCGCTAGAGCTGCGGCGCGGCGGCATACGGCGCTCTAACAATGAGATCAACCTGACATCCGCTTCGCGGCTGCAGGTTATCTCACAGACGTTCGGCAGACGGATCACTCTCCGCGAAGACCATGAATATGGTGGGTGACCTGCGAGCCCAGGTCTCCTGACTCTCCCTCGGCGCATGGTCTGACCTACGGAACCGGTCGCGCCTTGAAGCATCCGTTCGGCGCGAGCG